>NZ_JBSFTP010000030.1:0-72526 GCF_053591315.1 Streptomyces sp. NPDC003042 | reverse complement strand
GGGCGCCTTGCCTGGCTTCGGGACGGCTGCGCCGGCCTCCGGCCGTCGGGGGTGGCTCAGGCCAGTCCCCGGCGGGCGACCGCCGGGGGTCGGTGGCCCTGGATCGACGCGACCATGTCCAGGACCTGCCTGGTCTCCGCGACCTCGTGGACGCGGTAGACCTGGGCGCCCAGCCAGGCCGAGACGGCGGTGGTCGCCAGAGTGCCCAGGAGGCGTTCCTTGACCGGCTTGTCGAGGGTCTCGCCGACGAAGTCCTTGTTGGACAGGGAGACCAGCACCGGCCAGCCGGTGTCGGTCATCTCCGACAGGCGGCGCGTGGCCTCCAGCGAGTGCCGGGTGTTCTTCCCGAAGTCGTGGCCCGGGTCGATCATGATCGCGTCCCGCCGGACACCGAGCGCGACCGCGCGTTCGGCCAGCCCGACCGTGACGCGCAGGATGTCCGCCATCACGTCCTCGTACGTGGTCCGGTGCGGCCGCGTACGCGGCTCTACCCCGCCCGCGTGGGTGCAGACCAGGCCCGCGTCGTAGCGCGCGGCGACCTCCGCCAGCCGGGGATCCACCCCGCCCCACGCGTCGTTCAGCAGGTCCGCCCCCGCCTCGCAGACGGCTTCGCCGACCTCGTGCCGCCAGGTGTCCACGCTGATCACCACGTCCGGGTGGCGGCGCCGTACCTCGGCGACGAAGCCGACCGTACGCCGGGCCTCCTCCGCCGCGTCCACGTGCTCGCCGGGGCCCGCCTTGACGCCGCCGATGTCGATGATGGCCGCGCCTTCGGCGACCGCCTGCTCGACCCGGTCCAGCGCGGGCTCGTCGCGGAAGGTCGCGCCCTGGTCGTAGAAGGAGTCGGGAGTCCGGTTCACGATGGCCATGATCACCGGCTCGTGGGTGTCGAACTCGCGCCTGCCCAGTCGCAGCATCCTGCTCTTTCCTCCTTCGGCGGCACCCCCGCCTCGTCTGCGACCTTAACCTGGTGCCAGGAGTCTCTCAGGGGAGTTGATCGTGTTCTGGTTCTTGCTGATCGCGCTGGTCGTGGTCGTGGCGGCGGTCACCCTCGCGGTCATCGGCGGAGGTTCCGAGGCCGTGCTGCCGGAGGCCGGGCCGGACCGGGTGACCGACGGGCTGCCGGAGAGCAGGCCGGTGGTGCGGGCGGACATCGACGCCCTGCGGCTGCCGATCGCGCCGCGCGGCTACCGGATGGCCGAGGTGGACGACGTACTGGACCGCCTCGCGGCGGAACTGGCGGAACGGGACGCGCGGATCGCGGAGCTCTCGGCCGCCTCCGCATCCGCCCCGGCGCCGGCCCGGGAAGCTGCCGAGGGGATCGACTTGACCAAGGACGCACGGTGACCGGCGGGCTCGTCGCCGGACCCGACGGCGGCCTGCGCTGCCCGTGGGGGCTGTCCACGGAGGACTACGTCGCCTACCACGACACCGAGTGGGGCCGGCCGGTCCGCGGCGACGACGCCCTGTACGAGCGGCTGTGCCTGGAGGCCTTCCAGTCGGGGCTGTCCTGGCTGACGATCCTGCGCAGGCGCGAGGGATTCCGTAAGGCCTTCGCGGACTTCGAGATCGCGGCGGTCGCGGAGTTCGGGCCGGCGGACACCGAGCGGCTCCTCGCGGACGAGGGGATCATCCGCAACCGGGCCAAGATCGAGGCGGCCCTCGCCAACGCGAAGGTGCTGGCCGGGTGGAAGCCGGGCGAGCTGGACACGCTGATCTGGTCCCACGCCCCGACCCCCGGCCGGGCCGCCCCGAAGACCGTCGCCGACGTCCCGGCGGTCACCCCGGAGTCCACGGCCCTGGCGAAGGCGCTGAAGAAGGCCGGCATCCGCTTCGTCGGCCCCACGACCGCCTACGCCCTGATGCAGGCCTGCGGACTGGTCAACGACCACCTCGTCGGCTGCCTCTCCCGCGAGGCCTGAGCCCGGCGGGAGACGCGGCCTACGGGCCGACGGGCCGACCGGCTTACCGGCCGAGGTACTTCGGGGGCTGCTTCGCGAGGAAGGCCTGTACGGCGATGGAGTGGTCCTCCGAGGCGCCGGCGCGGGTCTGGAGGGCGTCCTCGCGCTCCAGGGCGTCGGAGAGGCCGTGGGAGGCCCCGTACGCCAGGGACTCCTTCAGGGCGGCGTAGGCCACCGTGGGGCCCGCGGCGAGGGTACGGGCGACCGACTCCGCCTCCGCCGCCAGCGCGTCGGCCGGGACGACGCGGTTCGCGATGCCGAGGTCGTAGGCCTCCTTGGCCTTGACCGAGCGGGGGAAGAGCAGCAGGTCCGAGGCGCGGGAGGCGCCGATCAGGCGCGGCAGGGTCCAGGAGACGCCGGAGTCGGCGGTGAGCGCGACCCCCGCGAAGGACGTGTTGAACGACGCGGTGTCGGAGACCACCCGGTAGTCGGCGGCGAGGGCGAACCCGAAGCCCGCCCCGGCCGCGACCCCGTTCACGCCCGCGACCACGGGCTTGGGCATCTCGGTCAGGGCCCGGACGATCGGGTTGTAGTGCTCGGAGACGGTGCTCATCGTCAACGAGGAGCCGGTCTCGCGGTCCGCGGCGAGATTCCCGATGTGCTCCTTGAGGTCCTGACCGACGCAGAAGGCCCGGTTCCCCGCCGCGGTGAGCAGAACCGCCCGCACGGCGGTGTCCGCGGCCGCTGCCCGGACCGCGTCGCGCAGGGCGACCTTGGTCTCGGTGTTCATGGCGTTCATCGCGTCGGGCCGGTTGATCGTGATGGTCGCGAGTCCGTCGGTCACTTCGTAGAGCACACTGTCGGCCATGGGGGTCCCCCTTCGTCGCGGGCTTGGCTACCGGCCGGTACTCGGACGGTGCAAGGGCCAGCATGGCGGACGTGACCAGGGCGGGGCATGTGATGTGCGTCAAACAAAGCGGCCCGCGTCGGCGAGGTGCGGCGGCGAAGTATCGCAGGCGGGTCCCCGAAATGAGTGGTTTTGGTCGAGCGCGTTGCGCAAGCGTTCCCGTGCGATGTTGGTCATCGGGTCCTGACATGCGGGATAATGGCCGGGAAGCAATGTGTTCGATGCCGGGTATTAGGCGCCTGAACGGGGCCGTCGGCTGACGATGAGCTGGTTTCAGGAAGGGGAACGAGCATGGCGGCCATGAAGCCGCGGACGGGCGACGGCCCGCTCGAGGTCACCAAGGAGGGGCGGGGCATCGTCATGCGCGTACCGCTCGAGGGCGGCGGTCGGCTTGTCGTCGAGCTGACTCCTGACGAAGCGGACGCCCTGGGTGACGCCCTGAAGAAGGTCGTCGGCTGAACCGTCGGCGCCATCTGATCGACTCTCACCGCCCCGCCCGCTCCTCGCGGCCGGGGCGGTGTTGCGTTCCCTCCTCCTTTTTGACGCGCCACTCGCACGGCTCGGCCGCAAGCGGCCTTCCCGGCTTCGCGCCGCTGCGCCGGACTCCGTCCGTCGAAGCCCGCGCGGCGGTGGCATCCTTCGCCCGCAGGCGCCGACGGTCGGCCTGCGGAACGGTTGGTGTCCCGGCCCAGGGCTCCCCGGTGCTCCCTCCAGGGACGGGCCCGGCTTGAGGGCAAGTCTTCTGGCGGATGGTTGACCAGTCATGGGAGACCCCCACCCTGTGACGCCTGAGCGATGCCCACCGGGCTGCCGGTGGCACCCGACACGGATCGGTCCATCCGGCGCGCGCCGCCTCCCGGAGGCAGACGGCCGAACAGTCCGACGGCCGCGGTCCGGTCGGGGGCCACGGCTCGGTGCCCCCACCGCCCGCGTGACGCTGCGGCGCTCCCGGGCCGCTGCCCGGCCGATCCGGCGGCGCCGCCCAGGCTTCTTCGGCCTTGGCACGTCGCTGGCCGTCGGTGCCCCTCCGGCAGGCTGCGAGTCTCCGCCGGCCTGGGGAGTGGTGGGTGGCTGTCCCGGCCCGTCCCAGCTCGTGGGACCCGCCGCGAGGTGGCCAGCGGATTGGCGCCCGCACGGATCGGTGCGTCCGGCGCGGCGCCGCCTCGGCGGTCGTGGCCGCGAGGGAGCCCCCTGTCCGGCAGCAGTCCGGCCTGCGGGGCGACGGCCCGGCGCCCGCCGTCCGTGGCGGAGTGGCGTTCTCGGGCGTCGACCTGCTGGCGGGTCGCCCGTCGGTGGTCTCCTCGGCCGGCGGCAAGCCGATGGCTGTACGGTCTCCTGCGGCCCGCGGGGCGACGGTTCCGCGGCCACCGTCCTCGTGGCGGTGTGGCGTCGCCGTGACGGTCGGGCTACGCGGTGGCTCGTGTCCGGGCGTGTGGTGGGCCTGCGGGGCCGCCTTCCGCTGCCTGAGGTGGCGCCCCGTTACCCGGCGCGTCGCGGGTGGCCGGCCGCCCGCACGTCCGGCGGGGCTGCGGCTCCGTGCCGCCCGGGTGGCGGTCTTCCCAGCCCATGGCTGCACCGTCTCAGGTGGCGCGTCCGGCCTGTTGGGGTTCAACCTCGCGAGGCGGGCCGGGTGCGCTGAGGGCCGGGAGGTCAGCCTCCAGGGCTACGAGGGCCGCGCGGCGCTGTGTCCGCGGGGCGGCAGCCCGGCGGTGTACGGGTCCCGGGCGGTAGCCCGGGGCACGCCGGAGAACAGGCGGTCGGCCTAAGGGCTGTCCCGTAATCCCCGGTGGATCAGCGCACGGCGTCAGATGCGGTGCATCTCCCCCAGCTACCGCTGGGAGGTGCCCCCGGGCGGAGGGGCGGCCTCATACTGGGCGTATTCGGGCGTTCCGACAACGCGGCGAGGTGCCGTAGCTGTCGTCGTGCGCCCGCCGGGGATTACGGGACAGCCCTTAGCGGCGGACCGCGCACAAGAGGCCGTCGCCCACCGGGAGGAGGGCGGCCTCCAGGGCCGGGCTCTCGCGGACCGTGCGCAGCAGTTCGCGGACGCGGATGACCTCCACCGGCTGGGCGGCGGAGTCGACCGTACGGCCGTCCGAGAAGACTCCCTCGAAGCACACCAGCCCGCCGGGCCGCAGCAGGCGCAACGATTCGGCGAGGTAGTCGAGGGATTCGGCGGGGTCGCCGTCGCAGAAGACGAGGTCGTATCCGCCGTCGGCGAGCCGGGGCAGGACGTCCAGCGCGCGGCCGGGGATGAAGCGGGCGCGGTTGCCCGCGAAGCCGGCGGCGCGGAAGGCCTGGCGGGCGAAGGCCTGCCGGTCGCCCTCGGGGTCGACGGTGGTCAGTACGCCGTCCGCGCGCATTCCGTGGAGGAGGTGGATGCCGGAGACACCGGTGCCGGTGCCGATCTCGGCGACCGCTTTGGCGTCGGCGGTGGCGGCGAGCAGGCGCAGCGCGGCCCCGGTGCCGGGGGAGACGGAGCGCAGGCCCGCTTCCCTGGACCGGTCGCGGGCCCACCGCAGAGCGTCGTCCTCGGCGACAAACGCGTCGGCGAACGCCCAGCTCGTCTGCCGGTTGCCGCTAATGACCCTCTCCTGTCCCCATAGTTGGCGCAACGGTGACTGTATCCGTTGACGTCGGGAACCCGCAGATGGGACCGGGCGTTGGAGAGGTAGTGGCGGGATAGAAGGGGACGGCGCGGGCAGATCGGCGGCGAGGGCCTCCGGACCCGTGCAAAGTTACTGCAAAAAGGCTTATACGGAGCTGACGGGAGGGGTGGCTATGGTAGGGGCTCCACTGGACACCACCAGAGCCGACAGGGGAGGTGCGGCTGCGCCTGTGGATCGTCGGAGCGTCCTCAGACGCTTCTTCCGGTCGGCGGGTGAGCCGAAATCCGTGACCGACATTGCTGACCGCTTCCACACCGCCGACACCGCAACCACCGCGACCTTCGCCGCCGATGCGGGCTACCAGGCGTGGACCCCTCCCACGTGGGAAGAGATCGTCAGCACGCACAGTGCGCGGGTCTACCGTCTCGCCTACCGCCTGACGGGCAACCAGCACGACGCCGAGGATCTGACGCAGGAGGTCTTCGTCCGCGTCTTCCGCTCGCTGTCGACCTACACGCCCGGCACCTTCGAGGGCTGGCTGCACCGGATCACCACCAACCTGTTCCTGGACATGGTGCGCCGCAAGCAGCGGATCCGCTTCGACGCGCTCGGCGACGACGCCGCCGAGCGGCTGCCGAGCCGTGAGCCGTCCCCGCAGCAGGTACTCCACGACACCCACTTCGACGCGGACGTGCAGCAGGCGCTGGACACGCTCGCGCCCGAGTTCCGCGCGGCCGTGGTGCTGTGCGACATCGAGGGCCTGTCCTACGAGGAGATCGCCGCCACGCTCGGCGTGAAGCTCGGTACCGTCCGCAGCCGTATCCACCGTGGTCGTTCGCACCTGCGCAAGGCGCTCAAGCACCGGTCTCCCGAAGCCCGTGCGGAGCAGCGCGCCCTGGCCGGGGTGGCGGTGGGAGCTCCGGGCGCCGGGGGAGAGGGCGGAGCCGAGTGAGCGAGGTCAGTCCGTCCCCCGCCGAGCAGCACCTGGGCGACCGGCTCGCCGCCCTGGTGGACGGGGAGCTGAAGCATGACGCGCGCGAGCGGGTGCTGGCCCACCTGGCGACCTGTGCCAAGTGCAAGGCCGAGGCCGACGCCCAGCGCCGCCTGAAGACCCTGTTCGTCGAGAGCGCCCCGCCCCCTCTTTCCGCCGGGCTGCTGGCTCGCCTGCAGGGCCTGCCGGGTGGTGGCCCCGAGGGGATGTCCGGTCCACCGGGCGCCTCCGGTTCCCAGGGTGCCTTCGGTACGTCGCGCGAGTCCGATCCCTTCGCCCTGTTCGGGTATGCCGCTCCGGCCGGCCCGCGCCCCTCGGCCGAGGGGTTCCGTATCCACGAGGTGGGCCGGCCCAGACGCCGCTTCGCCTTCGTCGCGGCGGGAGCCGTCTCGCTGGCGGCGATCGCGCTCGGTGGCCCGCTGCCGCTGGAGGCGATCGAGCCGAACGCGCGGGGTGAGGCGCCGGCGTCCCGCCCCGGGCCCGCTGTGCCGCTGACCGCGGTCGTCCGCGACCGGCTGCCCAGCGGCGGAATCCACAGCCCCGGCGGGGTGCCCAGCCTGGGCCCGGCCGGCCAGTTCCCCACGGCCACCGTCTCGGCCCCGGCATCCGGGCAGCCGGTTTCGCTCTCCCGTTGACCGGCGCCGCGGGCCCGGCCCGGGCGGAATAGGGGCGGCCGTTCCCCTGGCGGCCCCGGGTACCTGGTTGAATCGGCGGCAGGTGCGCCGCCCTGCGGTGCGACAGGCCCGCGGGGAGCGCCCATGTCCGACAGTCAGCAGACCGATCCGGCTCCGAAGTGGTGGAGCCGGCCCGACGGTCCGGCGCCGCGGCTTCCGGGGTGGGGGCGCCGGGCGGCCGCCGATGCCCCCGGCCCGCAAGCCGGGGCACCCGCGCCCGACGCGACCGCGAGCGCGGAGGCGGGCGCGGCGGACGCCTCCGCCGCGTTCGATGCCACGCCGGGCCCCGGACCGCGCTACGACCCGTGGGCCGACCAGCCGCTCCAGGTGGTGGACCAGGGCAGACCGCGCGGCGGCCCCGGGATCGGCCGGATGGCGGTCTTCGGCGTCGCCGTCGCGCTCCTCGCGGGCGGTACCGGCGGCTACCTCGGCGTCCTCGCCGAGCGGCAGAGCAGCACCCGCCTGGAGCTCCCGCAGGCCGCCGTGGGGAACAAGGGCCGGGCCCCGGACAGCGTGGCGGGCATCGCCGCCACCGCGCTGCCCGGCGTGGTCACGCTGTACGTGCGCGGCGGCGCGGGTGGCGGCACGGGAACCGGTTTCGTGCTGGACGACCAGGGCCACATCCTGACGAACAACCACGTCGTCGCCGACGCCAAGGACATAACCGTCACCTTCAGCACCGGCGACAGCGTCACCGCCGAGCTCGTGGGCCGCGACAGCGGCTACGACCTGGCCGTCGTGAAGGTCTCCGGAGTACGGGGGCTGCGCCCGCTGACGCTGGGGAACTCCGAGAACGTGAAGGTCGGTGATCCGGTGGTGGCCATCGGCGCCCCCTTCGACCTCTCCAACACCGTCACCGCCGGCATCATCAGCGCCACCGGCCGCCCCATCACGGCGGGCGGCGACAAGGGCGACGGCAGCGACATCAGCTACGTCGACGCCCTCCAGACGGACGCCCCCATCAACCCCGGCAACTCCGGCGGCCCGCTCCTGGACTCCCGGGCCCACGTGATCGGCATCAACAGCGCGATCCGCAGCGCCGACAAGGGCGAGGGCGGTGACGAGGGCCCCCGCCAGAGCGGCAGCATCGGCCTCGGCTTCGCCATCCCGGTCAACCAGGGCAAGCGGGTCGCCGAGGAGCTCATCCGCACCGGCCGCGCCACCCACCCCGTCATCGGGGTCACCCTCGACATGCAGTACAAGGGCGAGGGCGCCAGGGTCGGGTCCAAGGGCGAGGACGGAAAGCCCTCCGTGGTCGCCGGCGGGCCCGGCGCCCGCGCGGGAGTGAAGGCGGGCGACGTGATCACGAAGGTGGACGGCGTACGCGTGCACGGCGGTGACGAGCTGATCATCAAGATCCGGGCCCACCGCCCCGGTGACCGGCTGACCCTGACCGTGCTGCGCGGCGGCCAGGAGCGCACGCTGGAAGTGGTACTGGGTTCGGCCAACGGTTCTTGAACGAACACCGCTTGAACGAATACGGGATGACGCCCGGATGAATCCGGAAATGGGCCCGTACTGGCGTAGGGGCCGCAGGCATCGCCAGGTACCGTTGTCCGGGCCCGACGTGAAGAGAGCCGAGGAGCGGCAAGGTGTTCAACGACATAGGCGCACTCGAGCTGGTCACGATCGTGGTGCTCGCCATCCTCGTCTTCGGTCCGGACAAATTGCCGAAGGTGATTCAGGACGTATCCGGCGTGATCCGTAAGATCCGGTCGTTCTCGGACAGTGCCAAGCAGGACATCCGTTCCGAACTGGGTCCGGAATTCAAGGACTTCGAGTTCGAGGACCTGAATCCGAAGACGTTCATCCGCAAACAGCTGAGCGAGAACGAGGATCTCAAGGAGATCCGCACCAGCTTCGATCTCCGCAAGGAGCTGAACGACGTCACGGACGCCGTCAACAGCGAGGAGTCCGAGCCCGCCACGCCCGTCGCCGGTGCCGGTCCGGGTCCGGACCTGCTCAAGAAGCCCGCCGCTCCCGCCCCGGCGCCCCGTACGGCCTTCGACGCCGACGCCACCTGAGCCGCAGCCTGCCCGGGGATCCCGGGTGGGCTGGCTATCCTCCTTCTGTCCGGTTTCAGGACGCCCGAGGGGGGCGGGCCGTTCCGGACCCCACGGAACGAGAGGCCGCGCAGATGGAGACCACGAGCAGTAGCCGGGTGGGCGTACAGCCTGCCGAAGCCCCCGACGCCGCACCCCCGCAGACCGAGCAGCCCCCGCAGTCGCCCCCGGGGCAGCCCGAGGAGGCCGCCGCGCCCGTCCCTGTGACCCGCCTGGCGGTCGAGGGGTACCTCCGGGCCGGCTTCCCCTGGTACGGGCTGGACGGGGCCTTCACCGGCCCCCGTTGGCTCATGCAGGTCGCCGCCGGCGCCGACGGCACCGTGGAGCACGGCTCCACCGGCCACGGCGACGAGCCCTCCGTCCGCGGTGAGATCGCCACCGGCGAGAAGGAGCGCTTCGCGGTGGTGGTCACCGTCGCGAGCAACCCCCTGCGCCGCAGCGGCGACGGCACCGGCGTCCTGGAGGCCACCTCGGTCTCCTCGGCGGCCTGGCTGGCCGGCTCCGGGCTGCTGGCCTACAGCTGGCCCCTCCAGATGGACCACACGCTGCGCGACGACTGGCTCGACCAGCAGACCGAGGCGGCCTGGGAGCTCGCGGACGACCTCGCGGGACCCGACTGGTCGACGCTGTCGCTGCCGGTGGACGGGGAGCCGACGCCGTTCCACTACCGCGAGTCGGAGTTCGGCTGGGTCCTCGCCGGGTCCACCCGCGGGGGTGCGCACCTGGGTGCGTACGGCCGGGGGATGAGCGCGTACGGGCTCGGCTTCTCGGTGATCGCGGACCTCGGCGCGTACGAGTAACCGGCCCGGGTACGGCGAAGGGCACCGCCGGCCGGCGGTGCCCCTTACGCTGCCCGGACCCGTGCGGGCCGCCTCTGAGCCTCGGAGCCTCAGAGGCTCAGGCCTCAGAACTTGTTGCGCGGGGTAATGCCCAGGGACATGCCCGACAGGCCGCGGGCGCGGCCGCCCAGCTTGCCGGCGATGGCGCGCAGCGCCGCGCCGGCGGGGGAGTCCGGGTCGGACAGGACGACCGGCTTGCCGTCGTCGCCGCCCTCGCGCAGCCGTACGTCGATCGGGATGGACCCGAGCACCGGCACGGACGCGCCGACCGTCTTGGTCAGGCCGTCGGCGACCTGCTGGCCGCCGCCGGAGCCGAAGACGTCCACCATCTCGTCGCAGTGCGGGCACGGCAGGCCCGACATGTTCTCGACGACGCCGACGATCTTCTGGTGGGTCTGCACGGCGATCGAGCCGGCCCGCTCGGCGACCTCGGCGGCGGCCTGCTGCGGGGTGGTGACGACCAGGATCTCGGCATTCGGCACGAGCTGCGCCACCGAGATCGCGATGTCGCCCGTGCCCGGCGGCAGGTCCAGCAGCAGGACGTCCAGGTCGCCCCAGTACACGTCGGCCAGGAACTGCTGGAGGGCTCGGTGCAGCATCGGTCCGCGCCACACCACCGGGGCGTTGCCCGGCGTGAACATGCCGATGGAGATGACCTTCACGCCGTACGCCGACGGCGGCATGATCATGTTCTCGACCTGGGTCGGGCGGCCCTCCACGCCGAGCATGCGCGGCACGCTGTGGCCGTAGATGTCCGCGTCGACCACGCCGACCTTCAGGCCGTCGGCCGCCATCGCCGCGGCGAGGTTGACCGTGACGGAGGACTTGCCGACGCCGCCCTTGCCGGAGGCGACCGCGTAGACGCGGGTCAGCGAGCCGGGCTTGGCGAAGGGCACCTCACGCTCGGCGGTGCCGCCGCGCAGGGTGGCCGCGAGCTCTTTGCGCTGCTCGTCGCTCATCACGTCCAGCGTGACCGCGACGGAGCTGACGCCCGGGACGCGCTCGACGGCCTCGGTGACGTTCTTGGTGATGGTCTCGCGCATGGGACAGCCCGACACCGTGAGGTAGACGGTGACGGCGACGGCGCCGCCCTCGCCGATCTCCACCGATTTGACCATGCCGAGTTCGGTGATCGGCCGGTGGATCTCGGGGTCGTTCACCGTCGCCAGCGCGTCCAGGATCGCGTCCTGCTGGGGCACTGCGGCGTCGGCGGTGGAGCTTGTGTCGGTAGCCATGCCCCGATGGTACGGCTCGGTAGCACGGCTCCGGAAAGCTCCTCAGCGGTCGGCTTCGTCACGTTCCGGCGGCAGGAGCCTGCGCTCGTCCATCTCTTTGATCATGTCCTGGAACTCGGACCTGATCCAGTCGCGCGTGGCGACCTCCCCGAGGCCCATCCTCAGGGCCGCGATCTCCCGGGTCAGGTACTCGGTGTCGGCGATGGAGCGTTCGTTCTGCTTGCGGTCCTGCTCCAGGTTGACGCGGTCCCGGTCGTCCTGCCGGTTCTGCGCGAGCAGGATCAGCGGGGCGGCGTAGGAGGCCTGGAGCGACAGCATCAGCGTCAGGAAGATGAACGGGTACTCGTCCCAGCGCATCTCCTTCGGCGCGAAGATGTTCCACAGCACCCAGACGATGATGACCAGTGTCATCCAGACGATGAACCGGCCCGTGCCGAGGAAGCGCGCCACCTTCTCGGACAGCCGTCCGAAGGCCTCCGGGTCGTACTCCGGCAGCAGCCGCCGGCGCGCCGGACGCGGCTGATCGAGCCGGACGCGCGAGCGCGTCAGTGCGCTCGCACCCGTCGCGGACGAGGACGACGGGCCGTGCCCGCCCCGCGCCCGCTCGCCGCCCGCACGTTCCGGCCGCTCGGAGCGCATCCGCTCCGCGGCCTCCTCCAGCCGGTCCGACAGGCCCTCGCGCGCATGCTGGCGCCGCTCCCGGCGCCGTTCGCGCGCCGCGTCGCCGCGCCCCCGTTCAGTGCCCACGTACGACCTCCTCGGACTGGAAGTCCGTCTCGCGCCAGTCGTCCGGCAGCAGGTGGTCCAGGACGTCGTCGACGGTGACCGCGCCCAGCAGCGAGCCGCTCTCGTCGACGACCGGCGCCGCGACCATGTTGTACGCGGCCAGGTAGCTGGTCACGACGGGCAGCGAGGCGTCCGGCCGCAGCGGCGGCAGGTCGGTGTCCACGATCGAGCTGACCAGGGTGAACGGCGGATCGCGCAGCAGCCGCTGGAAGTGCACCGTCCCCAGGTACTTGCCCGTCGGCGTCTCGTCCGGCGGCCGGCACACGTACACCTGCGCCGCCAGCGCCGGAGACAGGTCCGACTGGCGTACGCGGGCCAGCGCGTCCGCGACCGTCGCGTCCGGCCGCAGCACGATCGGCTCGGTCGTCATCAGACCGCCCGCCGTGCGCTCCTCGTACGACAGCAGGCGCCGCACGTCCGCCGCGTCGTCCGGCTGCATCAGCGTCAGCAGCCGCTCCTGGTCGTCCTCCGACAGCTCGGACAGCAGGTCGGCCGCGTCGTCCGGGTCCATCGCCTCCAGGACGTCGGCCGCCCGCTCCTCCTTCAGCTTGCCGAGGATCTCCACCTGGTCGTCCTCGGGGAGCTCCTCCAGCACGTCCGCGAGCCGGTCGTCGTCGAGTGCGTTGGCCACCTCGGCGCGCCGCTTGGGCGTCAGGTGGTGCAGTACGTTCGCCAGGTCCGCCGGGCGCATCTGCTCGAAGGTCGCCACCAGGCTCTCCGCGCCCTGCCCGTGCTCCTCCAGCGAGAAGCCGGTCACCGCGGACCACTCGACCGTGAGGGTCTCGCCGCGCCGGCGCAGCGCGCCCGCCTTGCCCTTGCGTACGAAGATCCGGTCGATCTCCCAGTCCCGGCGGGCCGGCAGCTGCTGGATGGCCACGTCGAGGACGGTGACCTCCTCGCCGGTCGAGACCAGGCGCACCCGGCGGTCCAGCAGTTCGCCGAGGACCAGCCGCTCCGTGGGGCGCTGTTCGAAGCGCCGCATGTTGACGACGCCGGTGGTGATGACCTGCCCCGACTCCACGCCCGTCACCCGGGTCATCGGCACGAAGATCCGGCGGCGGCTGACCACCTCCACCACCAGGCCCAGCAGCCTCGGCGGGCGGCCGCCGACGCGCAGCATCGCGACGAGGTCGCGGACGCGCCCGACCTGGTCGCCGTTGGGGTCGAAGACGGGCACACCCGACAGATGCGATACGAAGATCCGCGGGGCGCCTGCAGCCATCCGAGCGCCTCCTAGAGCGTCGATCAAGGGTCTTACCGTGCCTCAATCTAGCCCGTGACACCGGCAACCGTCCTGGTGGGGCCGCCGGCAGGGGGTACGGCAGGGGCCGGTCGGAGCGGCCGGACGGCCGGGTACGCTGCCTGCTGCTCGCAGACGACCGACGAGAGGCACCTGCCCGTGACCGCCTACACCTCCGCCTCACGGCTGCGCCGGGCCGTCCTGATCGGCGCCCTGTGCGCCGGCCTCGTCGTCACCGGCACCGCCTGCGGCAAGGAAAAGGAAGTGGACCCCGACAAGGGCACGAACGGGGTGGGCAAGCTCCCAGCCGAGACGATCGAGGCACAGGCGAAGGCGGCCGCGGCGGAGGCCGACTCGGTGCACCTGTCGGGCACGCTGGTCAGCGGTGGCAAGACCTTCACCCTCGACATGCGCCTGAAGTCGGACGGCGGCTCCGGCGAGGTGAAGTCGCAGGAGGACACCTTCCAGCTGCTGCGCGTCGGGGAGCAGCTGTACCTCAAGGCGAGCGCGGCCTTCTGGGGCCAGTCCGACTCGGCCGGCAAGCTCGGCGACAAGTACGTGAAGGTCCCCGCGGCCGACCCCTCGTACAAGCAGTTCCGCGGATTCACCGACATGGACGTCCTGCTCGACGGGCTGCTCGGCCTCCAGGGCAAACTCACCAAGGGCGCCGCCTACACCACGGTCGGGGCCACCCGCGCGGTGCAGCTCTCGGCGGACGCGGGCAGGGGCGGCAAGCTCTCGGTGTCCCTGGAGGGGACCCCGTACCCGCTGCTGATGGAGCGCGCCGGCGGCGCGGGACGGGTGGAACTCGCGGAATGGGGCAGCCCCTTCCCGCTGGACCCGCCCGCGAAGGACCAGACCGTCGACTACGGCTCCCAGCTGCCGACGACCAAGGACGGCAAGGCACAGGGCGGCGCGCCCACGCCCACCCCGTCCAAGAGCTCCGGCCAGGGCTCGAACCCGACCGGCTGACCTTCTAACCCTTCGCCTTCTTCTTCCGCTTCAGCAGCAGCTTCGGCAGACCCACCGGGATGGCCCGGCGGGTCGTCGCCGGACACGGCAGGGGGGCCGCGGCCAGCGAGCCGGCCGGCAGCCGCTCGGCCACCGCCACCGGCTCCAGGCGCAGCAGCCGGCACTCCCGCGCCCACCGCTCGGTCATCCGCTCCGAGTCGGGCGCGTTCAGCCGCTTGCCCTTCAGCTCGGAGACCGCGGCGTCCCACGGCTCACTGCCGGGTACGAGTTCCCGTACGGCCGCCGTCCAGGCGACGAGGCGGCCGCCCTTGTCCTTGCTGCGCACGGTCACCTCGGCGGCGGCGCCGTCGGCGAGCCCGGGGAACGGCTGCTCACCGGGTCCGTCGCCGAGGACGTGCGCGGCGCCGTCCACCCAGGCATGCCACAGGGCCCGGTCGGCGCCGGCGCCGCGGACCCAGATCAGGCCGGACTTCTTGGAGGCCTCCTCGACGAGGGCCAGCTCGAGCGCGCTGAGAGTCATGCGCCCAGGGTAGTGGGCGCTCCCGCGCGACCCGCTACAGCCAGCCGTGGCGCCGCAGCGTGCGGTGGATCGTGAAGCAGACGCCGACGATCGAGGCCATCACCATCGGATAGCCGTACTTCCACTGGAGCTCGGGCATGTGCTCGAAGTTCATCCCGTACACCCCGCAGATCATCGTGGGCACGGCGATGATCGCCGCCCAGGAGGTGATCTTGCGCATGTCCTCGTTCTGGGCGACCGTCGCCTGCGCGAGATTCGCCTGGAGGATCGAGTTCAGCAGCTCGTCGAATCCGACGACCTGCTCGTGCACCCGCGCGAGGTGGTCGGCCACGTCCCGGAAGTACTTCTGGATGTCCGGGTCCACCAGCCGCATCGGCCGCTCGCTCAGCAGCTCCATCGGCCGCAGCAGCGGGGACACCGCCCGCTTGAACTCCAGCACCTCCCGCTTGAGCTGGTAGATGCGGCCCGCGTCGCCGCCCCGGCTGACGCCCTTGGCGGGGGCGGCGAAGACCTCGCTCTCGACCTCGTCGATGTCGTCCTGCACGGCCGCCGCGACCGCGATGTAACCGTCGACGACGTGGTCCGCGAGGGAGTGCAGCACCGCCGAGGGGCCCCGCGAGAGCAGTTCCGGGTCGTCCTGGAGCCGGTGGCGCAGCCCCTTCAGGGACCCCTGGCCGCCGTGCCGGACGGTGATGACGAAGTCGGGGCCCGTGAAGCACATCACCTCGCCGGTCTCCACCACCTCGCTGGTGGCGGTCAGTTCGGCGTGCTCGACGTAGTGGATCGTCTTGAAGACGGTGAAGAGCGTGTCGTCGTAGCGCTCCAACTTCGGCCGCTGGTGCGCGTGCACGGCGTCCTCCACGGCGAGCGGGTGCAGGCCGAAGGTGGCGGCGATCCCGGCGAACTCGTCCTCGGTCGGCTCGTGCAGCCCGATCCAGGCGAAACCGCCGCCCTCGCGGACCCGGCGCATCGCCTCACTCGACGTCAGACGGGCGGACCCCGACTTCGGCGCCTCGCGCCGGCCGTCGCGGTACACGGCGCAGTCGACCACCGCGCTGTTCACCGACGGATCGCGGGTGGTGTCGTAGCCGGGCTGGGCGGGGGTGGACTTGCGCAGCGTCGGACGGACGGCCGCACGCAGGTAGGGCAGCATCGACATCGCAGGCTCCTTCGCACGCACGGCTGCGAGCCGTACGGGTGGGAGACCCTCCAGCCCCGCGGGCGGGCAGGCCACGGCAGGGGGAGGGAAACAGGACGGGAGGACAAAGGTCTGCCGTCGCTCTTCTGCTGATCAGATGATCAAAGGGGGCGGGAAGCGCCTGTCACAGAAGCGGAAGAGCGATTGGTACTGCACGATCGACTTCGATCCACCGCAGCCCCACCTCCTCCGGCCGGTCCCCCGTAGGGGACGTCCTGTAGCCGGAGCACTTAAACAACGCTTCCGCGTGCGGCCCCGAACAGCTGTCAACACTATCAGCCGACGGATGGTCAGGGGCCGCCCTTTACCCGCCCGATACGAGTTCTATGCTCACTTCATGGCAGAAACTCTGGCTCTCGTCGAGGCCCGGCTGCGCAGCACGTTCGGCGAACCCGACGCCCGCGCCGCCGTCACCTTCCTGGGCACCGACCGCATCGAGGTCCTCCGCTTCACCGAGGGCGACCTCGTGCGGTACGCGACCCTCGGAATGTCCGCACACCCGATGACCGACCCGACCGCCGTGGTCGCCGACCCCGTCCGCGGCCCGCGCGCCGAACTCGTCCTGACCGTACGGGCCGGCGTGGCGCCCACGGACAAACTGCTCCGCCCGCTCGCCGTCCTGGCCGCCTCCCCCCAGGTCGAGGGTCTGGTCGTGGCCCCCGGAGCCTCGCTCGACGTCGGCGAACCCCTGTGGGACGGGGCGCCGTTCAGCTCGGTCCTCGTCGCGGAGCCGGGCGGACTGGTCGAAGACGTGGAACTGGACGAGCCGATGGACCCGGTCCACTTCCTGCCGCTGCTGCCGATGACGGCGAACGAGGCGGCGTGGAAGCGCGTACACGGGGCGGCGGCCCTCCAGGAGCGCTGGCTCGCGCGGGGCACCGATCTGCGGGACCCTCTGCGTACGGCCGTCGCACTGGACTGAGCGCCGCGCCCGCGGGTACGCATGACATCCGGACGGGTGATCGCGTCTTGACGGGGCGCCGGGCGGGGAGGAGCGTGCTTCTTATGAGGGGCGAACCGAGTTGCCCGAAGTGCGGTGGCCGGGTGCGAGCGCCCGGTCTTTTCGCCGACTCCTGGCAGTGCGCGGTACACGGCGCCGTCCATCCGCTACAGCCTGTCATCCCACCCAGCGTCGAAGGCATCGGCGTCGTGGCGCACCGGGCGAAGGTTCCGGTGTGGATGCCGTGGCCGCTGCCGGTGGGGTGGCTGTTCACCGGGGCCGCGTCCGCCGGTGACGACCGCAGCGGGGGCCGGGCCACGGCCGTGGTCTGCTCGGGCCCCGGACCGCTGGGCGGCATGGGGGAGCTCCTGCTCGTCGCGGAGGAACTGGGCGTCGGCCTCGGCGCGCGGTTCGCGGGCATCGACGGCCCCGACCCCGGCCCCTACATCGACGTATCGGCCCCACCCCACGCCAAGGTCGTCGCGGCGGGCCGCCCGACCCCGCTGTGGCACGTCGCCGGCGCGCCGGACGACCGGGCCGTGTTCGCGGGCGAGGCGCGGGGGCTGTGGCTGTGGGCCGTCGTCTGGCCCGAGCAGTCCGGCCTCCTGATGTACGACGAACTCGTCCTGACCGACCTGCGCGACGCGGGCTCCGAGGTCGAACTCCTGCCCTGCGGCGCCCTCAGCCCCCGCATCCTCGGCTCGTCCTAGAAGACCGGGGGCGCGGGTATCCTGGAGTGTCCCCCTGTCCGTGTGAACCTTGGAGTTCGGCTGTGCGCATCGATCTGCACGCCCACTCCACGGCCTCCGACGGCACCGACACCCCCGCCGAGCTGGTGCGCAACGCCGCCGACGCCGGGCTGGACGTGCTCGCGCTGACCGATCACGACACCGTCGGGGGATACGCCGAGGCCATCGCCGCGCTGCCGGCCGGGCTGACACTGGTCACCGGGGCCGAGCTGTCCTGCCGGCTCGACGGGGTCGGGCTGCACATGCTCGCGTACCTCTTCGATCCCGAGGAGCCCGAGCTCTTCCGCGAGCGGGAACTCGTACGGGACGACCGCACGCCCCGCGCGCACGCCATGATCGGCAAGCTCCGGGCGCTCGGCGTGGACGTCACCTGGGAGCAGGTGGCGCGGATCGCCGGCGCCGGTTCCGTGGGGCGGCCGCACATCGCCACCGCCCTCGTCGAACTCGGCGTCGTACCCACCGTCTCAGACGCCTTCACGCCCGACTGGCTCGCCGACGGCGGCCGTGCCTACGCCGAGAAGCACGAGCTCGACCCCTTCGACGCGATCCGCCTGGTCAAGGCGGCCGGCGGAGTCACCGTCTTCGCGCACCCCGCCGCCGTCAAGCGCGGCG
This sequence comes from Streptomyces sp. NPDC003042, assembly GCF_053591315.1. Classification (NCBI taxonomy): domain Bacteria; kingdom Bacillati; phylum Actinomycetota; class Actinomycetes; order Kitasatosporales; family Streptomycetaceae; genus Streptomyces; species Streptomyces sp. NPDC003042. Next base: position 54,290 of record NZ_JBSFTP010000030.1, on the reverse strand, counting down.
CGTGCGTGCCCGAGTCCGCGATAGCCGCCCTGGCGGCCGCCGGTCTGGACGGCATCGAGGTGGACCACATGGACCACGACACCGCCACGCGCGCCCGGCTGCGCGGCCTGGCGGGGGACCTCGGGCTGTTGACGACCGGTTCCAGCGACTACCACGGCAGCCGCAAGACCTGCCGCCTCGGCGAGTACACGACCGACCCCGAGATCTACGGCGAGATCACGCGCCGCGCGACGGGGGCCTTCCCCGTGCCCGGCGCCGGTGGAGACGCCCGCGCGTAAAGCACCGCGCCCGCTCCGCCCTTCGCCCTCCACACCCCTCTCCCGCAAGGCATCACTGTGTTCGACTTCGCCGTCTTCGGATCCCTTTTTCTCACGCTTTTTGTGATTATGGACCCCCCGGGGATCACGCCGATCTTCCTCGCCCTGACCTCCGGCCGCCCCGCCAAGGTGCAGCGCCGCATGGCCTGGCAGGCCGTCTGCGTGGCCTTCGGCGTCATCGCCGTGTTCGGGCTGTGCGGTCAGCAGATCCTGGACTACCTGCACGTCTCCGTCCCGGCGCTGATGATCGCGGGCGGTCTGCTCCTGCTGCTGATCGCGCTCGACCTGCTGACCGGCAAGACCGACGAGCCCCAGCAGACCAAGGACGTGAACGTCGCGCTCGTCCCGCTGGGGATGCCGCTGCTGGCCGGTCCCGGTGCGATCGTGTCCGTCATCCTGGCCGTGCAGAAGGCCGACGGGTTCGACGGTCAGTTCTCGGTCTGGGCCGCGATCGTCGCCATGCACATCGTGCTGTGGCTGACCATGCGCTACTCGCTCGTGATCATCCGCATCATCAAGGACGGCGGCGTCGTCCTGGTGACCCGCCTCGCCGGCATGATGCTCTCGGCCATCGCCGTCCAGCAGATCATCAACGGTGTGCTCCAGGTCGTACGCGGCGGCTGACCGGCCGGACCGCGCATGCGGACGCCCCCGCACCGGATTCGGTGCGGGGGCGTCGGAAGCATCAGAAAGACGCGGTCTTGGCCGGTCGGATCAGAATGCGCTGGCCCACAGAGGCGGCCTGCTGCACGATCCGGTTGACGGAGGCCGCGTCCACGACGGTGCTGTCCACGGCGGTTCCGTCGACGTCGTCCAGGCGCAGAATCTCGAAGCGCACGGCTTCTCCCTTCGTCGGTATCTCCTTGCACAGGTTCCAACGAAGTGTACGGGGCAAACATTCCCTACGCTAAGGAAATTTTTTCACTGGCTAACTACCTTCCGGTGGCCGCCGCCCAGAAGGCCGCCAGCGCACCCGCCGTGACGTGCGGATTCTCCGCGTTGGGGGAGTGTTCCGCGTCCTTGACCACCACTCGCGTCGCGCTCAAGCGCTCCGCCATGTCGTCCAGCAGCGGCACCGGCCACGCGTAGTCGACGCTTCCCGACAGCACCAGTTTCGGCAGCGGGACCGCGGCGAGCTCCGCGACCCGGTCCGGCTCCGAGATCAGCACCCGGCCGGTCGCGATCAGCTGCTCCGGGACGGTGGCCAGCCAGCGCTCCCGCAGGAACGCCGCCACCTCGGGGCTGTCCGGGACGGCGTCCTCGGGGTCCTGCGCCCGCATCGCCGCCCACACCAGCGGCATGCTCTCGGCGGGCCCCATCCCGCGCAGCGTCTCCAGCGCGGCGACCAGCTGCTTGGTACGGGTCTGCTGGGACTCCGTGATCGCGGCGGGCCCGCTGCTCATCAAGGTCAGCGAGGCGAAGGGGGCGACGTCGCGCAGTACGGCGGTCCGCGCGATCAGCCCGCCGAGCGAGTGGCCGACCAGGTGCAGCGGACCCCCGCCGAGGGCGTGGGCCTGCGCGAGGACGTCGCCGGCCAGTTCCTCCAGCCCGTACGCGGCCTCCTCGCGCGGCCCGGGGCTCTCGTACTGTCCCCGCCCGTCGACGGCGACCACGCGGTAGCCCACGCCGGCCAGCGGCTCCAGCAGCCCGATGAAGTCCTCCTTGCTGCCCGTGAACCCGGGGACCAGCAGGGCGGTGCCGCGCTCGGGCTCGCCGGCCTCGTGCACGGCGAACTCGCCGCGTTCGGTGCGCAGGCGGTACGCGCGGGCGAGGGGCGGCAGGGTCAGGCGCGGCGGCTTGCTCATGGCCCGAGGCTACCGGCCCGTACACCCGGGTACGAGAACGGCCCCGGCCCCCTCGAAAGGGGACCGGGGCCGTCGTACGGGCGTGAGCCCTACGCTTCCGGGGCCGCGTCCGCGACCTTGCGGGCGCGGCTGCGGCGCGGCTTCACCGGGGCCTCTTCGGCGGCCGGGGCCACCTCGGGAGCGGCCTCGACGACCTTGCGGGTCCGGGTACGGCGGGCCTTGACCGGCGCTTCTTCGGCGACGGCCGGGGCCTCGACGACGGCGGCTTCGGCGACAGCCTCGACGACCTTGCGGGTCCGCGTGCGGCGGGCCTTGACCGGGGCCTCCTCGACCACGGCCGGGGCCTCGACCACGGCGGCTTCGGCGGCCGGGGCCACCTCGGGGGCGGCCTCGACGACCTTGCGGGTCCGGGTACGGCGGGCCTTGACCGGCGCTTCTTCGGCGACGGCCGGGGCCTCGACGACGGCGGCTTCGGCGACAGCCTCGACGACCTTGCGGGTCCGCGTGCGGCGGGCCTTGACCGGGGCCTCCTCGACCACGGCAGGCGCCTCGGCGACGACGGCCGGGGCCTCGACCACGGCGGCCCGGGCGACGGCCGCTTCGACCGTCTCGAACGCCGGAGCGGCAGCCTGGAGCGCGATCCGGGTACGGCGGCGGCGCGGCGGCGTGCGCACCTCGTCGGCGGCCGGAGCCGCGGGGGCGTCGGCGGCCGGAGCCGCGGGGGCGTCGGCGACCGGGGCCACGGGCGTGTCCACGCCCTCGTTGCCCAGGTCCGAACCACCACGGGTACGGCGGCGCTGACGCGGCGTACGGGTTCGCGCGGGGCGCTCCTCCGTCACCACGGCTGCGGCAGCAGCCGGGCCATTGCCATTGCCATTGCCGTTGCCACCGCGACCGCCACGGCCACCGCGGCCGCCGGTCTCGCCCAGGTCCTCGAGGTTCTCGGCCTTCAGGCCGGCCCGCGTGCGCTCACCGCGGGGCAGGACGCCCTTGGTGCCGACGGGGATGTTCATCTGCTCGAACAGGTGCGGGGACGTGGAGTACGTCTCGACCGGGTCGTGGAAGTCCAGCTCCAGCGCCTTGTTGATCAGCTGCCAGCGCGGGATGTCGTCCCAGTCGACCAGGGTGACGGCGATGCCCTTCTTGCCCGCGCGGCCGGTGCGGCCCACACGGTGCAGGAAGGTCTTCTCGTCCTCCGGCGTCTGGTAGTTGATGACGTGGGTGACACCCTCGACATCGATACCGCGGGCGGCGACGTCGGTGCACACCAGCACGTCGACCTTGCCGTTGCGGAACGCGCGCAGCGCCTGCTCGCGCGCGCCCTGGCCCAGGTCGCCGTGGACGGCGCCGGACGCGAAGCCGCGCTTCTCCAGCTGCTCGGCGATGTCGGCCGCCGTGCGCTTGGTACGGCAGAAGATCATGGCCAGGCCGCGGCCCTCGGCCTGCAGGATGCGGGAGACCAGCTCCGGCTTGTCCATGTTGTGCGCACGGAAGACGTGCTGCGCGGTGTTGGCGACGGTCGCGCCCTCACCGTCCTCGGAGACGGCGCGGATGTGCGTGGGCTGCGTCATGTACCGGCGGGCCAGGCCGATGACCGCGCCCGGCATGGTCGCCGAGAACAGCATCGTCTGACGCTTCGGGGGCAGGTAGCTCATGATCCGCTCGACGTCGGGCAGGAAGCCCAGGTCGAGCATTTCGTCGGCCTCGTCCAGGACCAGGGCCCGGACGTGCGAAAGGTCGAGCTTCTTCTGACCGGCCAGGTCGAGCAGGCGGCCCGGGGTGCCGACGATGATGTCGACACCCTTCTTGAGCGCCTCGACCTGCGGCTCGTACGCGCGGCCGCCGTATATGGCGAGGACGCGGACGTTGCGGACCTTGCCCGCGGTCAGGAGGTCGTTGGTGACCTGGGTGCAGAGCTCGCGGGTCGGAACCACGACGAGGGCCTGCGGTGCGTCGGTCAGCTGCTCGGGCTGGGCCCGGCCCGCCTCGACGTCCGCGGGGACGGTGACCCGCTCCAGCAGGGGCAGGCCGAAGCCCAGCGTCTTGCCGGTGCCGGTCTTGGCCTGGCCGATGACGTCCGTGCCGGAAAGGGCGACGGGGAGGGTCATCTCCTGGATCGGGAAGGGGGACACGATGCCGACGGCCTCAAGGGCTTCGGCGGTCTCGGGAAGGATCCCGAGGTCTCGGAACGTAGTCAGGGTGCTGCCTCTTCTGTGAGACGCGGCGCGAGGCGGCGAGGGGGGTCGTACCGTGCCGGGCTTGCACTACTGCGCCCACCCGAAAATCGGGCGAGTCGTACAAAGCTGCGCGGGACCACTAAGCCTTCGCTCAAGCGCTTCTGCCGCTGAGGGGGCCCCTCAAGGGTGGCCGTACGCATGAACGCACGCACCACAACGAGGGCGGGTCGGTTGGAGCCGATCGGGCCACCGACCGGGCATCCTCATTCGGATGGCCCGCCGAGTCTCCGGCAGGCGCATTACCACTGTACCCCGGAATCTCGCAGCTGTGTCGGGCGAATTCACCGGGTAGGCGCGTTTACGTGGACTCACAGTGAGTAGGTGTGGTGACTTGTGCCGCCTTTAGGCGAGCTATTGTGCGGAGCATGTCGACCGTAGAAAACGCATCTCCCGCCGACGACGGCGCCCCCGCCGAGGCCCGCGGTATCGCCGCCCAGGACTGGGCGACGGCCTCCACCTCGCCGCAGTACCGGGCCGCCGTCGTGGACCTGCTCGGCGCGCTCGCGTACGGAGAGCTCGCGGCCTTCGAGCGCCTCGCGGAGGACGCGAAACTCGCGCCCACCCTCGACGACAAGGCCGAACTCGCCGCGATGGCCTCTGCGGAATTCCACCATTTCGAGCGTCTGCGCGACCGGCTCGCGGCGATCGACGTCGATCCCACCGCCGCGATGGAGCCTTTCGCCAAGGGCGTCGACGACTTCCACCGCCAGACGGCCCCGTCGGACTGGCTCGAGGGCCTGGTCAAGGCGTACGTCGGCGACTCGATCGCCAGTGACTTCTACCGCGAGGTCGCCACCCACCTCGACACCGATACCCGCGCGCTGGTCGTCGGCGTCCTCGACGACACCGGCCACGGCGGCTTCGCCGTGGAGAAGGTGCGCGCCGCCATCGAGGCCGACCCGCGCTGTGGCGGACGGCTCGCGCTGTGGGCCCGCCGGCTGATGGGCGAGGCCCTGTCGCAGGCGCAGCGCGTGGTCGCCGAGCGCGACGCGCTGTCCACGATGCTGGTCGGCGGCGTCGACGGGATGGCGGCCGGCTTCGACCTGGCGGCCGTCGGCGAGATGTTCGCCCGGATCACGAAGGCCCACACGAAGCGGATGGCCGCCCTGGGCCTCGCGGCCTGAGGCCTTGCCCCTGACCCGGACCCCGCTCAGGGGTCCGGCTCGCGGTCAGCCCTGCGGGAGCGAAAACGGAGTCCTGTGGGGGCGGCTTCGGGAGCCCGGTGCGGGGCGCAGGAGCAGGGAGAGGACGACCGTCGAGACCAGGACGCCGCCGATGAAGGTCGCGGCCAGGGTGTTGTGGCCCGGGCCGAGGGCGGTGTGGGTGAGGTAAGCCCCGAATAGGGCCCCCGCCACTCCGCTGACCAGGACCGTTCTGGGGGACGGCAGCCGCTCGGCGAGTACCCGTACGGCGGCACTGGCCAGGGCGAGGCCCAGCAGGCCGGAGCCGAGCGCCTCCATCAGCAGCATCTGGTCACTCCCATGCGTCAGGGCAAACCGGGTCACTGCCGTCCTACCCGAAGCGGAAGAAAGGGAAACGGCCCGGCGGAGTCAACCGCCGGGCCGTTTCTCGTGGTTCTCGGTGCCTCAGAGCGCTCCGAAGCCGACCCTGCGCGCGCTCGGCTCGCCCAAGTCGACATACGACAGGCGGTCGGACGGCACCAGGACCTTGCGGCCCTTGATGTCGGTGAGGCTCAGCAGCGGCGCCTTGCCGGACAGCGCCGCGGTGACGACGCTCTCCAGCTCCTCGGCGCTCAGGTCGCTCTCCAGCACGATCTCCCGGGGTGCGTGCTGCACGCCGATCTTGACCTCCACGGCTTTGTCCCTCCGACGGTCCGGTTCGCGCGATCAGCCGCGCCGTACGCGGTCCACATTAGCCCGGCGAGGGGACACGATCGGCTCGCGGTGGACACGCTCGCAGCGAACAGCGTCCGAATCAGACGTCCGTGCCGTGCAGCGGGAAGCCGGCGATACCGCGCCAGGCCAGGGAGGTCAGCAGGCCGACCGCCGTGTCCCGGGCGACCGGGCTCTCGCTGGACAGCCAGTAGCGGGCCACGACTTGGGAGACGCCGCCCAGGCCCACGGCCAGCAGCATGGACTCGTCCTTCGACAGGCCGGTGTCCTCGGCGATGACGTCCGAGATGGCCTCGGCGCACTGGAGCGAGACGCGGTCGACGCGCTCGCGCACCGCGGGCTCGTTCGTCAGGTCGGACTCGAAGACCAGCCGGAAGGCGCCGCCCTCGTCCTCGACGTACGCGAAGTAGGCGTCCATCGTCGCTTCCACGCGCAGCTTGTTGTCGGTCGTGGACGCCAGCGCGGTGCGCACGGCGAGCAGCAGCGCCTCGCAGTGCTGGTCCAGCAGCGCGAGGTAGAGGTCGAGCTTGCCGGGGAAGTGCTGGTAGAGCACCGGCTTGCTGACGCCGGCGCGCTCCGCGATGTCGTCCATCGCCGCGGAGTGATAGCCCTGGGCGACGAACACTTCCTGGGCTGCGCCCAGCAGCTGGTTGCGCCGGGCACGGCGCGGCAGTCGCGTGCCCCGCGGACGCGTTGCCTCGGTCTGCTCGATGGCTGTCACGCCGCCTCCCACTTTCTTCAAGAACACAGTGCGCTCTGCGCCGCGCCGCCATCGTACTTTTCGGTAACCGGATCTGGTGGGTTCAAGCCGACTTTTCTCGCGGTACGGACTGCCTGGACACGCTGGTCAGCGGTAGTCCTCCTCGTCCAGTGGGACCACCCGGGCCTGCTCGGCGGCGTCCCCGTCGGTGGCCTCGCCCGGCTCCAGCTCGGTGAGCGGCTCGTCCTCCTCCGGCCGGAGGTCGGTCTGCTGCTCGGCCGCGTCCGCCTCGGGCGCCTCGGCGTCGAACGTCTCCGCGAACTGCTCCCGGAAAGTGTCCGGTTCCGCAGGATCGACAGTCATTCCGCTCCCCTCGCCTTCGCTCGTACCTCACTACGAGCCTAGGAGGATCGCGGGTCTGCCGCCAGGCGGTCCTGTGACCGCGGCCACAAGGGACAGGGGGCGGCGTGACGGTCTCGTAACATTGCCCCATGTCTTCGACCGAGCTGCCGGGTGTACGCTCCACCGCCCAGCCGACCTCCCAGGTGGGGGCCGTCCGGGTGGCCGAGGGGGAGCGGCTGCGCACCGTCGCCCTGCCGGGCCTGGAGCTGAACGTACGTTTTCGGCCACCCGTGCGGGACGGGCTGCCGCCCGCGCTCTTCGTGCACGGGCTCGGCGGCTCCTCGCAGAACTGGTCGGCGCTCATGGAGCGGCTGGCCGACAACGTCGACGGCGAGGCCCTCGACCTGCCCGGCTTCGGCTGGTCGCCGCCGCCCGCCGACCGGGACTACACCCTCACGGCGCTCACCCGCGCGGTCATCCGCCACCTCGACGCCGCCGGGCGCGGGCCGGTGCACCTGTTCGGGAACTCCCTCGGCGGGGCGGTCTCCACACGGGTCGCGGCCGTCCGGCCCGACCTGGTGCGCAGCCTGACGCTGGTCTCGCCGGCGCTCCCCGAGCTGCGCGTGCAGAAGGGGGCCGTACCCACCGCCCTGCTGGCCGTGCCCGGCATGGCCGCCCTGTTCGGGCGCCTGACCCAGGGCATGACCGCCGAGCGGCGCACCCGGGGAGTGACGGACCTCTGTTACGGAGACCCCTCCCGGGTGACGTCCGAGGCCTTCCGGTACGCCGTCGAGGAGATGGAACGGCGGATGGCGCTGCCGTACTTCTGGGAGGCGATGACCCGCTCCTCGCGCGGAATCGTCGACGCGTACACCCTCGGCGGGCAGCACGGACTGTGGCGGCAGGCACAGCGGGTGCTCGCGCCGACCCTGTTGGTCTACGGTGGCCGGGACCAACTGGTCTCGTACCGTATGGCGCGCAAGGCCGCCGCCGCCTTCCGGGGTTCGCGGTTGCTGTGTCTGCCCGAGGCCGGGCACGTGGCGATGATGGAGTACCCAGAGGTGGTGGCCGCCGCCTTCCGGGAGCTGCTCCGCGACACCGATCGAGATACCGAAGACGGCGAAGGCTGACGACCGTGGGACGACATAGTCGCAAGGCCCCCGCCCCTGCCCGTCCGGAGCCGGCGCCGGATCCGGAGGCCCTCCTCTACGAGCCCCCCTTCTACGAGCCCCTCTTCTACGAGGAGGCGCCGGGCGCGCGCAGGGTGCCCGAGCCCACCGTCAGCCACCAGGGGTACGCGCCCCCCGGCCGCCCCGGGCCGTACGGGCGGCCCGGCGGGCATCCCGAGCAGCGTGAACCCGGCGGCGCCTGGGGCGCGGGCCCGGTCCGCACGCCCGAGCCGGTCGGCGCCTACGGGGACTGGCGCGGGGTCCCGCGGACCTCCGTACCCCGCCGGCCCGTGCGGGACACCGGCACCCCCGCCTTCGGTACTCCCGCGATCGGCTTCCCCCAGGTCACCCCGGAGCCGCCGGCCCCGGCCCCGGCCCCGGCCGACCCCGTCACGAGCACCGGCTCACACCGGCGCATCCCCGGGCCGCGCGAACCCGTTCCTCCCGTCGTCGCCGAGCCGCCCGCGTCCGGGCGCGGTACGAAGATCCTCACGTACACCGGGATGGCCGCAGCGGCCGTCACCACCGTGCTCGCCGTCGTCGTCGCCGGACAGGTGGCCACCGAGGGCGACGCCGGCGCCAAGGGCGCCCGCGCCGCGGGGGACGACGGCGCCGACCGGCCCATGGGCGGCCGGTCCGCCGCCTCCCGCTCCGACGGCGACGGCCGCCCCACCCCTCCCGCCTCCCCGCCGCCCGCCCCGTCCAGCCCCGCGCCGCCGTTGACGTACGAGCAGCAGATGGCGCGGCAGTTGCCGATCGACGCGGGGCTCACCGGCCCGGGGACCTTCGACACCGTGCCCGGCGTCGCCAAGGCGCCCGGCAAGGGCAGGGTCGTGCGCTACCGGGTCGACGTGGAGCAGGGGCTGGACCTGGACCGGGCGCTGTTCGCCGAGGCCGTGCAGCGCACCCTCAACGACCCGCGCAGCTGGGCCCACGGCGGGGCGATGTCCTTCGAGCGGGTGCCGAGCGGCGAGACCGAGTTCGTGATCACGCTGGCCAGTCCGGGGACCACCGGCACCTGGTGCGCGAAGTCGGGGCTGGACACCACCGTCGACAACGTCTCCTGCGACTCCGCGTCCACCGAGCGCGTGATGATCAACGCCTACCGGTGGGCGCAGGGCTCGCCCACCTTCGGCCCGGACCAGATGTTCGCCTACCGTCAGATGCTCATCAACCACGAGGTCGGGCACCGGCTCGGACACGGGCACGTCAGCTGCCAGACCCCGGGCGCGCTCGCGCCGATCATGCAGCAGCAGACGAAGTCCCTCGACATCAACAACATCCGGTGCAAGCCGAATCCCTGGGTCTATCCCGGCAATTGACGGCTGCCACCGTTTCCTGAGGCTCCCCGTACCGCCCGATCCGGCGGCCGGGACGAACTCCTAGCGTGCTCGAACGCGGACCGCGCGGGAAAGTTACGACTCTTCACCCCTTCCAGTGGCGCGACGGACAACCGTCCGCCGTGCGTTGGCCATTTCCGCTTGAGTTCTTCCGCGGCGGGTCGCCGGACCGACGGCGACCGCCTGAACGGGAGATCGGGGGTGCCACTCGTGCGGATCGGACTACTCACGGAAGGTGGTTATCCGTATGTGGCGGGAGAGGCGAGGCTCTGGTGCGACCGGCTCGTGCGCGGGCTTCCGCAGCACGAGTTCGAGCTCTACGCGCTGAGCCGCAGCGCCGGGCTGGAGGAACGCGGCCGCGTCCCGCTCCCGCAGCACGTCATCCGGGTGAAGACCGCCCCGCTGTGGGCCCCCGCCGACGACGGGCGCACGTACTCCCGGCGCGAACGGCGCCGCTTCACCGCAAGCTTCACGGACCTGGTCCGCGGGATCTGCGCGGGCGGGGCCGATCCCTTCGCCGCCGGGTTCTACGGGCTCGCCGACCTCGCCCGCGAGCAGGGCGGAATGTACGCCGCCCTGCGCTCCGAGACGGCCGTGCGGGCGGTGGAGTCCGCCTGCCGGACGCAGGGCGCGAGCCGCGCCGTACAGGCGGCGCAGGTGCCGGACCTGCTCGACTTCGTGGACGAACTGGAGCGCGCGCTGCGGCCGTTGTCCCTCGACTGGTACGAGGAGTCCGGACGGCGGGGCCTCGGCGCGGTCGACGTCTGCCACGCCGCCGCGGGCGGGATCGCGGCGATCCCCGGGCTGCTGGCCAAACGCTTCTTCGGGGTCCCGCTGCTGGTCACCGAGTACGGGGTCCAGCTCCGCGCGCACTACCTCGAACGGGCCGGGACCGATGCCCGGCCCGCCGTACGCGCCCTCCTCGCCGCCTTCCACACCCGGCTGGCCGGTGAGATCTACGCCCGTGCCGACCTGCTGACCCCCGGCAACGCGCACGCCCGCCGCTGGCAGGAGCGCTGCGGTGCGGTGAAGGAGCGGCTGCGGACCGTGTACCCGGGGATGGAGGCGGACCGATTCGCCGCCGCCGGGGAGGACCCGGACTGCGGAGACCCCGACACACTCGTATGGGTCGGCCGGATAGAGCCGGCCAAAGACCTGATCGCCCTGCTGCACGCCTTCACGGAGATCCGCAAGGCCGCGCCGCGGACCCGGCTGCGGATCTTCGCCACGGCGGCCGCCCCCGGATACCTGGCCGACTGCCGTTCGCTGGCCGCGCAACTCTTCCCCGACGAGGCCGCCGACGCGCGCACGGTCGGCGAGAACCCCGTCACCTTCGAGGAGATCGGCGGACCCGAAGCGCCGTCACCGGCCGACGCGTACGCCGCCGGGCGGATCGTGGTGCTGTCCTCCGTGATCGAGGGCTTCCCCGTCACGCTCGCCGAAGCCATGTTCTGCGGCCGGGCCACCGTGTCCACCGACGTCGGAGCCGTCTGCGAAGTCATCGGCGGGACCGGGCTCGTCGTTCCACCGCGCAACCCCCGGGCCCTGGCGGACGCCTGCCTGGCACTGCTGCGGGAGCCGGAACGGGCCCAGCGGCTGGGGGCGGCGGCGCGGGCCCGGGCGGTGGAGCTGTTCACCGTCGAGCAGAACGTGGGCGCCTTCCGGGAGATCTACCTCCAGTTGCTCGCGCGGGGTGCGGGGCGGGCGGGGTCGGAGATCCCGTTCGAGTACCCGGCCGAGGCGAGGGTGCCGGGGCACTGGACGACGCCCGCCTGGGCCTCCGGCTCCGCTGTTGGCTCCGCCGGGGTTGCGGGGGTGGAGGTGTGACCACGGTCGATCCGTACGCCGGGGCCGGTGCGGCTGGTGCGGCGCCGTTGCCGGGGCTCCGCCCCGGACCCCGCGCCTCGAACCCCGGCGGGGCTGAAAACCCCCGGCGGAGGGGCGGTGGGGATCCCGTCAAGACGCTGCTGCACCGGCATCGGGAGTTGTGCGAGCGGGCCGTCGACGCGTTGGAGATCGCCGCCGGGCTGGAGGCGTACGGGATCACCGACCGGACCGCCGCGCGGTTCCGGCACCGGGACGTCTTCTCCCTCGCCGAGGAGCTCTACGCCCGGACGCCCTACGGCGATGCCCCGCCCGCCGCAGCCCCGTACGGGGTCCCGTACGGGCCGCGGGCCCTGCGCGGCTTCGGGTACGCCCTGCTGCCCGGCGCCCTCGCCGTCGGCGCGGCCGCCACCGGCACGCCGGGGGCCGGGGTCCTCGCGGCGCTCGTCACCGTCGTCGCGCTGGTGTGGCCGGGGCGAACCGCCGGGGGGCGGTTCCCCTACGCCGCGCACCTGTTCGCGACGGCCGCCGTCGGCTGGGCCGTCCACCGGCACGGCCCGGCCCTCGGCGCCGCCCTCGCGCTGGCCGTCGCCCCCGCACACCTGACCGCGGCGGTCTTCGCCGCCCGCGCGCGGCGCAGGCTCGCCGGCAGCCGGGCCCTGGAGGACTTCGCCGCCGGGGCGCGGCCGCTGCTCGCCGGGGCCGTCCTGCTCTTCACCGCGGCCGCCACGGGGGCGGCCGCGGTGACCGGAGCCGCCTTCGCGGCGGCCGTGCCGTTCGCGGTGCTGCTCTTCCTCGCCCGGCTGCTGCTCGTCCACGGCGCGCACCGCGCACCCGTGGGCCTGGCCCTGGCGCTCGCCCTGGTCCCGGACCCGGCGGCGGTGCCCGCCGCGGTGGCGGGGCTCCTCGTACACGCCTTCCTCGCGCTGTCCCGCGCCTCCGCACACGCGCGGCCCTGAGCCCTCCGGATCCGACACCGGAGCGGCGTACCCCCAGACCGACCCCACCACCCAAGGAGAAACAGGATGACCGGCCAGCCAATCAACCAAGGGGCCGCGCGATGAGGGTGCTGCTGATCGGAGCCAACGGTTACCTCGGCCGCTACGTCGCGGACCGACTGCTCGCCGACCCCGCCGTCCAGCTCACCGCGCTCGGCCGCGGCGACGACGCCGACGTCCGCTTCGACCTCGCCACCGGCAGTCCCGGCGCCCTCACCCGGTTCCTGGACGCCGTCCACCCCGGCGTCGTCATCAACTGCGCGGGCGCCACCCGCGGCGGTGCCCGGGAGCTCACCCGGCACAACACCGTCGCCGTCGCCACCATCTGCGAGTCGCTGCGCCGCAGCGGCTGCGGGGCCCGGCTCGTCCAGCTCGGCTGTTCCGCCGAGTACGGGCCCAGCCAGCCCGGATCGTCCACGGCCGAGGACGCCGTGCCGAGACCCGGCGGACCGTACGGCGTCAGCAAGCTCGCCGCCACCGAGCTGGTGCTCGGGTCGGGGCTGGACGCCGTCGTCCTTCGGATCTTCTCGCCCGTCGGCCCGGGCACCCCGGCCGGCTCCCCGCTGGGCCGGCTCGCCGAGGCCATGCGGCGCGCGATGCAGTCCGGGGACGGGGAGCTCAAGCTCAGCGGGCTCGGCGTGCAGCGCGACTTCGTCGACGTACGGGACGTCGCGCGGGCCGTGCACGCCGCCTCGCTCTCCGCGGCCCAGGGCGTCGTCAACATCGGCACCGGCCGCGCGGTCCGGCTGCGCGAGGCCGCGGGCGTGCTGGCCCGGGTCGCCGGGTACGCGGGCGCCCTGCACGAGCTGGACGTACCGCAGCAGCCGCACGCCCACCCCGGCCGCCCGCCGGGCCTGGCCGCCATCGGCTCGCCGCGTTCCGAGGCGACGGCCGAGCAGCTCGCCGCCGCGGCCCCCCAGCCGTACCCCTATCCCGACGGCTGCGGAGCCTGGCAGCAGGCCGACGTCCGCACGGCCCGCGACCGGCTGGGCTGGCGGCCCCGGATCAACCTGGAGGAATCCCTCGCCGACATCTGGATGGAGGCGGCGTGCCGTATCTGACGACGCCGCCCGGGATCGCGGCGACCACCGGGGCGGGCCGCCTCGGCCTCGGCATCCCCGGCTACGCGCACCCGCTGCTCGCCCCCGTCGAGTGGGCCGAGCTGACCCGCCCCGGGACCCCGCTGCACTGGGCCGTGCTCAATGTCACGGACGGCCCGGGTGGCCGGCCCGACCCGCACTGCACGGAGGCGGCCGCGAAGCTCCGCGGCGCGGGCGGCGTCGTCCTCGGCCATCTCGCCATGCGGGACGGATCCCGCTCCTTCGGGGAGCTGGTCTCCGACGCCCACCGCTTCCGCGACTGGTACGGGGTGGGCGGCTTCTACCTGGCCCAGGCCCCGGCCGACCGGGCCGAACTGGCCTCGGTCCGCCGGGTCGTGGACACCCTGCGCGGGCTCGGCGAGGACCTGTGGATCGTGCTGGGGCACGGCACCCACCCGTACGAGGGCTACACCGAGACCGCGGACCAGCTGGTCACCTTCTCCGGGGCGTGGGCCGACTACCGGTGGTCGCAGGTGGCGGAGTGGACGGCCGACCATCCGCCGGAGCGGTTCTGCCACCTCGTCCACGGGGTGCCCCGCACCCACCTGGAGGAGGCGACGCGGATCGCCCGCTGGCAGGGTGCCGGGACCATCTGGTTCACGGACCGGCGCGGAGCCGGGAACCGGGACCCGTGGGCGTCGATGCCCGGGTACTGGGACGAAATCGTCTCGCGGATCGGACCGGGTGTCTCGGAATGAAGGAGGGCGTGGCAGTGTTACCGGTCAGAACAACCCTTTGAATGCTCCCCGCCCACCGCGGGGATGACCACCGCCTGGAGTCCCCGTGTCGCTGCCACCCTTGGTTGAGCCAGCCGCTGAGCTCACCGTTGACGAGGTCCGCCGGTACTCGCGGCACCTGATCATCCCGGACGTCGGGATGGACGGGCAGAAGCGCCTGAAGAACGCCAAGGTGCTCGCCGTGGGCGCCGGCGGACTCGGCTCGCCCGCCCTGATGTACCTGGCCGCCGCCGGTGTCGGCACGCTCGGCATCGTGGAGTTCGACGAGGTCGACGAGTCGAACCTGCAGCGCCAGATCATCCACAGCCAGGCGGACATCGGCCGTTCCAAGGCCGAGTCGGCCCGTGACAGCGTGCTGGGCATCAACCCGTACGTGAACGTGGTCCTTCACGAAGAGCGGCTCGAAGCCGAGAACGTGATGGAGATCTTCAGCCAGTACGACCTCATCGTCGACGGCACGGACAACTTCGCCACGCGCTACCTGGTCAACGACGCCTGCGTGCTGCTGAACAAGCCGTACGTGTGGGGTTCGATCTACCGCTTCGACGGCCAGGCCTCGGTCTTCTGGTCCGAGCACGGCCCGTGCTACCGCTGCCTCTACCCCGAGCCCCCGCCGCCGGGCATGGTCCCGAGCTGCGCCGAGGGCGGCGTACTGGGCGTGCTCTGCGCGTCCATCGGGTCCATCCAGGTGACGGAGGCCATCAAGGTCCTCACGGGTGTCGGCGAGTCCCTGGTCGGCCGCCTGATGATCTACGACGCCCTGGAGATGCAGTACCGCCAGGTCAAGGTCCGCAAGGACCCCGACTGCGCGGTCTGCGGTCCGAACGCGACCGTCACCGAGCTCATCGACTACGAGGCCTTCTGCGGCGTCGTGTCGGAGGAGGCCCAGGAGGCGGCCGCCGGCTCGACGATCACTCCCAAGCAGCTCAAGGAGTGGATCGACAACGACGAGCCCATCGAGATCATCGACGTCCGTGAGATCAACGAGTACGAGATCGTCTCGATCCCCGGCGCGAAGTTGATCCCCAAGGGCGAGTTCCTGATGGGCACCGCCCTCCAGGACCTGCCGCAGGACAAGCGCATCGTCTTGCACTGCAAGACGGGTGTCCGCAGTGCGGAAGTCCTCGCGGTCCTGAAGTCCGCGGGCTTCGCGGACGCGGTGCACGTCGGTGGCGGCGTCATCGGCTGGGTCCACCAGATCGAGCCCGAGAAGCCGGTCTACTAGCCACGTCATGCCGCAGGGGCCGTACCGCGCCACGTGCGCCGGTACGGCCCCTCCGGCATGTCCGTGGCCTGCGCCGCCTCCGCCGTGCCCGCCGTGTCCGCGGGCTGCCTGGCGGCGGTGCAGACCGTGCCCGGGCCCGGGACCTTCCCCTCCAGCAGGTATTCGTTCACCGTCTGCTGCACGCACGGGTCGCCGCTGTTGTACGCGCCGTGCCCCTCGCCCTTGTACGTCATCTCCACGCCCACGCCGGGGCCGAGCCGCTCCACCATCTTGCGGGCGCCCTCGTACGGGGTCGCCGGGTCGCCGGTGTTGCCGATCACCAGGATCGGGGCGGCGCCGGGGGCGGAGACGTCCGGGGCTTCCCACGCGCCCGCGACCGGCCAGCCGGTGCAGCTCATCATCGCCCAGCCGAGGAAGTCCCCGAAGACCGGCGAGGCCGAACGGAAGGCCGCCAGCCGTGACTTGGTCTCCTCCAGCGTGTAGCGCTCCTTGGAGTCGGCGCAGTTGATTGCCGTGTTGGCCGCGCCGATGTTGCTGTAACGCCCCTGCTGGTCACGCCCGTTGAGCGCGTCGGAGAGGGCCATCAGCAGCTGCCCCTGACCGCCCTCCGCCTCGTCCAGCCCCTGCTCCAGCAGCGGCCACAGCTCCTTCGAGTACAGGGCCTGCGCGATGCCGTTGGTGGCGGCGGTCTCGGTGAGCTGCCGGCCGCCGATGCCCGGGATGGGCCTGGCGGCCAGCTCCTTCTGGAGCTTGATGATGTTCGCCTCGATCTCCTTGGCGGTGCTGCCCTGGAGCCGGCAGGCGTCACCCCGGTCCACGCAGTCCTGGGCGAAGTTGCCGAGGGCCAGCTGGAAGCCCTCGGCCTGGCCGAGTGCGCCCTCCTCGGCGTCCTTCGTCGGGTCCACGACGGCGTCGAAGACCGCCCGGCCGACGTTCTTCGGGAAGAGGTGGGCGTAGACCCCGCCCAGTTCGGTGCCGTAGGAGATCCCGAAGTAGTGCAGCTTCTCGTCGCCGAGGGCCTGGCGGATGCGGTCCAGGTCGCGGGCGGCGTTGGAGGTGCCGACGTGGGGGAGGATCTTGGCGGACTTCTCCCGACAGGCCTGCTGGTAGTCCCTGATGTTCTCGATGAAGGCCTTCTCCTGCGCGGGGGTCGTGGGAGTGGCGTCCTGGGCGTAGTACGCGTCGAGCTGCCGGTCGTCCTCGCAGCGGACCGGGGTGCTGCGGCCGACCCCGCGAGGGTCGAAGCTCACCAGGTCGTACCGGGCGCGCAGGGCCTCGTACTCCTTGGCGGCGCCGGGAAGCGTGGTGATGCCGGAGCCGCCGGGGCCGCCGAAGTTGAAGACGAGCGAGCCGATCCGCTGGTCACTGTTGCGTGCCTTGGCGCGGATCAGGGCGATCGGGATGGTCTCGCCCTCGGGCTTCGCGTAGTCGAGCGGCACGTCCAGCGTGGCGCACTGCCAGTCCTTGCCGGGTGCCTGGCCGCCGCCCTCGATGGGGGAGGGGATGGGGCACTCGCCCCACTTGAGGGGCTTGACCTCCGTGGCGCCGTCGGCCCGCGGTCTCTTTCCGTCGCCGCCGTCGGAACAGGCGCCGGTGGTGAGCAGCGCGGCGGCGAGGGCGGCGGCAGCGGCTGTCCGCAGGACGATTCTCGGCATGTACCCATCCTGTGGCCGCCCGCACCCCGGCGCCCGCGCGCTGACCCGTCCGGGGGACGCGCGCCCCCGTCCCGGGAACGCGCGCCCCGGCCGGGCGCGCGGAGCTAAATGGCTTCCTTACGGGTCAGGAAGTTGAACGACAGCCAGCCCGGCAGCACCGGCAGCCAGAAGGTCATCAGGCGGAACAGCAGCACCGCCGAGATGGCGACCTCCTTCTCCAGGCCCGCCGCGATCAGGCCCAGGGTCAGGGCGCCCTCCACCGCGCCCATGCCGCCCGGCGTCGGCGCGGCCGACCCCAGGGCGTTGCCGGCGAGGAAGACCACCGCGATGCTCGCGTAGCTGATGGCCTCCCCGCCCCCGAAGGCGCGGATCGACGCGTCCAGGCACATCACGAAGCAGCCGGTCAGCAGCAGCATCCCGCCGATGCCCGTCACCAGCTTCTGCGGCCGCTGGAGCACGTCCAGCATGCGCGGCACCACACCGGCGAACAGCGCCCGTACCCGCGTCACCACGAACTTCCGCAGGAACGGCACCGCCGTCACCACCAGCACCAGCACCGCCACCGTCAGCAGACCCGCGATGACCGTGCGGGACGGCGTCATCTCCGGGGTCTTCTCGGTCCCGGTCAGGTAGCCGAAGGCCAGCAGCAGCAGGATGTGGCTCGCCAGCCCGAAGAGCTGCGACGCCCCCACGCTGGCGACCGCCAGCCCCGGGCGGACCCCCGCCCGTTGCAGGAACCGGGTGTTCAGCGCGACTCCGCCGACCGCCGCCGGAGCGACGAGCTTCACGAACGACCCGGCCACCTGCGCGAGCACCGTCCGCAGGAAGGGCACCCGCTCCGGTACGAAGCCCAGCAGGCTCATCGCCGCCGCGAAGTAGGTCAGCGCCGAGAAGGCGAACGCCGCCCCGACCCAGCCCCACTGCGCCTGCCCGATGATCTTCGCGAAGTCCACGTGCGCGAACTGCGTGAGCAGGAAGTACGCGGCGAAGGCGGCCGCGATGAACGACACCAGCGTGCGGGGCCGGATCCGCTCCAGCCGGGCCGGCTCCACCGGCGCCTGCGGGCGGATCAGCAGCACCTGCCGGCGGATCTGGCTCAGCAGGTCCTCCTCGCGGGCGTCTTCGAGCGCGTCGTCCAGGGCCCGCTTCTCGGCCTTGCGTTCGGCCGCCGCGCTGGCCGCCGCCGTCGCCGGGGCAGTGGCCGCGGCCGAGGCGTCCGCCTCGCGCGCCGCCTTCGCCGCGCGCGAGGACTCCAGTACGGCCTCCCGCTGCCGCTCCGACCGCTCGCGGGCCAGCTTGCGCAGGGTCGCCCGGGTGGAACGGCTCAGCGCGATCGGCTGGAGCAGCGGCAGGCAGTCCGCCACCGCGTCCGGCCCGAGCACCGACACCGCCGAGGCCACCGCGCGCTCGGCGCCGACCCGCAGGCCGAGCGTGGTGAGCAACTGCGCGATGTCCATCCGCAGGACCAGGTCCCCGGCCGCGATCTCGCCGCCCCGCAGGTCGGTCAGCGTCACCTTGCCGGAACGATCCACCACCAGCGCGTCCGCGGTGAGCCGGCGGTGCGCGATCCGGCGCGACTGGAGGGCCCGTACCTGCTCCCACGCGTTGCGGCTCAGCTCGTCGGTGATCTCCTCGTCGGGGAGGGAGTCGAAGGTGCGGCCGCCCAGGTGCTCGTAGACGAGCATCACGGCGTCCGGGCCGAGCTCGGAGGTGGCGATCAGCTTCGGCGCGTTGGCCCCGGCGGCGATGGCGGCGTAGGCGAGCAGCGCCTCCTGCTCCAGCGCCTGGCGCAGCGACTGGAGGCTGCGCCGGGTGGTGATCCCGCGCAGGGTCAGCCGTCGCCAGACCCGGTAGAAGAAGCCCTGCGCCTGCTGCTCGCGGTCCACGACGGTGACGTCGAGCGGTGGGCCGTCCTCAAGGGTGACGTGGTAGCGGCGGCCCCGGTCGCTCACCTCGGAGTTGCTCTCGTCGGGGGCCTCGGCGCGCATCGCGCTGACCGGCTGGAAGCCGACGCGGCGCAGCCCGGCGAGGAGGTTCTGGCCGGTGGGGCGGACGTTCGGCGAGCCGACCGCGTAGAGGGTGCCGTACGCGACGCTCCAGCCGATCAGCACGGTCAGGATGATCGAGAAGGGAGTGGTGTACCCGCTGACCAGCATCGCGAAGGCGTCGAGCAGCAGGACCACCCACAGCGCCACCCGCCAGCGCGGGCGCCGCGCCATTCCGACGGCGGTCATGTACGCGATGACGGGCGCGAGGTAGCCGTGCACCGGATCGGTGAGGGTCTGCCCGACGCCGGTGGACTGGGTCAGGGCGTCCTGGATGGTGCCGGGGGCGGCCTGCGAGACCCACAGGTCGGTGGCGAGGGTGATGCCGTGCGCGAGGACGGCGGCGAGGACGCCGTCGGCGATGCGCAGGCCGTCGCGCTTGATCATCCGTTCGATGGCGAAGGCGACGGGTACGAGGAGGACGGCGATGCTGGACACCAGGCCCGCGATCTTGATCAGCAGGTCCGGAGCCTGGCCGGTGCCCTTGGTGATGTCGGCCTCGAGGCCGACGGTCGTGCCCTGGGCGAAGGCGGCGATGGCCAGGACGACGGCGATGCCGAGGATGCCGACGAGGAGGCGTACGAGGTCGGAGGGGCGGTGCACGCGGGCGGCGAGCAGCGGCTCGTCGACCTCGACCTGGTCGGCCGCGGTCGGGGCGTGTCCGTGGTGCGGCTCGTCGGCGTGGTCCGGGCGCGGACCCGGGGGCGGGTCGGCCGGGAGCGGCTCGCCCGGGCGCGGGTGCGCGTGCGCGTCGCGCGGCTCGCCCGGCCGCGGATCTGGGTGCGCGCCCTCGTCCCTCGTCGCGCCGTCCGGAGGGCTCACACCCTGCTCCTTCGCCGTCACTTCCGTCTCTTCTTGATCACGTATCACCAGTCACCGCCCGGAAGATGGTGGCACGGACCGGCCACCCAGCGGGGCAGCAGGGTGCGCGCCGGTGCGGAAGCGAAGCTTCCGTCCGCATGTCCGTGGCATCGGGCACCATGGGCGGGATGAGCGAAGAGCTGCCCGCTTACGCGGAGCGGGTGCTGGAGGTGGTCGAGCGGATTCCGCCCGGCCGGGTGATGACGTACGGCGACGTCGCGGAGTGGCTCGGCGAGGGCGGACCGCGCCAAGTCGGGCGTGTCATGGCCCTGTACGGAGGAGCCGTGCCCTGGTGGCGTGTGGTGCGGGCGGACGGCGTACCGCTGCCCGGCAGCGAGCGGCGCGCCCTGGAGCACTACCGGACGGAGGGCACTCCGCTGCGCGAGAGCAGCGGCGGTGAGCCGCGAGTGGCGATGCGGCCGGCCCGCTGGGACGGGATTCATGGGTGATCGTCTGATCTGTTGATAGTGACTTGGACCGTGTCCTGGCGGCTGGACTGTCGTTCTTCCCGGTAGATCGGTCCGCCACAGGGGGTGGGCCGACCAAGAATCCGCCCCGTGCCCAGGTAGCGACGCGGGGTCCCCGCCCTGCCCGGGTCCATACCGGGTGGAAAGCGTCCGGCGGGGCGGCTGCCCCAGCCACCGAACCCCCGCAGCCAGCGGCGACACAGGCGGCAGGTACCGCACACGATGAGCATCCCACCGCAACCAGCGGCGTGGGCATGCGGCCCACCGCAGGCATCCAGAACGCGCACGGCAGCAGGCGCCGCTTTCCGGGCAGGCCCGCAAACCCAGGCCCGCCCAGGAAAACCTAAGCTCATCCGAGACGCTCACACCTGACAGCTTCGGCCATGCGACGCCCGAGTGGGCGGTCGAAGGCCCGTGCGGAGATCCGTACGGGGCACGCGCGGGACCGGATGACGGACCCGGGGGAACCACCCCGAGTCCGCCGGTTGCCGTAGCGTTGCCTCTTCGGCAACCGCAGACCCACCAGGACCGGCACCCCACGTGATCACCTCTTCCTCCGGCCGCGCAGAGCGGCGTACGCGGACTCCTGACGCGTACCGCCTGGTGCGCACCGGGCCGGAACGGGTGGCGCCCCCTGTGCTGGACGCAGCGCAGCGCGCTGTGGTTGATCACACCCGGGGTCCGCTGCTCGTCCTGGCCGGACCGGGCACCGGCAAGACCACCACCCTGATCGAGGCGGCCGCCGCCCGCGTCGAGGCCGGAGTCGACCCGGCCCGCATCCTGATCCTCACCTTCAGCCGCAAGGCGGCGGTGGAACTGCGCGACCGGGCCGCCCTGCGCCTCGGCGGCGCACGGGCTCCGCAGGCCACCACCTTCCACTCCTTCTGCTACGGGCTCGTCCGCGCCCACCAGGACCACGAACTCTTCGCGGACCCGCTGCGGCTGCTCTCCGGGCCCGAGCAGGACGTGATGGTCCGCACCCTGCTGGAAGGCCAGCGCCGGCTCCGCTCCATCCGCTGGCCGGACGACCTGCGGGCCGCCCTGACCACGCGCGGCTTCGCCGACGAGGTACGGGCGGTCCTCGCCCGCGCCCGCGAACTGGGCCTCGGCCCGGCCGCCCTCGACTCCTTCGCGACCCGGATCGGCCGCCCCGACTGGAAGGCGGCCGCGGCCTTCCTCGCCGAATACCTCGACGTCCTGGACATGCAGGGCACGCTGGACTACGCCGAACTCCTCCACCGGGCCGTGCTGCTCGCCGAACGCACCCCGGCCCTCGCCTCGGCCTACGACGTGATCTTCGTGGACGAGTACCAGGACACCGACGCCTCGCAGCTGCGGCTGCTGCGCGCGCTGACCGGCCCGGGCGGCACGCTGGTCGCCTTCGGCGACCCGGACCAGTCGATCTACGCCTTCCGGGGCGCCGACCTCGACAACATCCTGGACTTCGAGACGTCCTTCCCCGGAGCGGCCGTCCGCGCCCTGACGGTCGGCCGCCGCTCGGGCTCGGCCCTGCTGGCCGCCACCCGCCTCCTGACCACCCGCATGCCGGTCCCGCGGCTTCCCGCGGCGGCCGTGCGGGCCCACCGCGCGCTCCAGCCGACGCGGGAGGGCGGCCGGGTCGAGGTGTACACGTACCCCACGGCCGGCGCCGAACTCGACAACATCGCGGACATCCTGCGGCGGGCGCACCTGGAGGACGGGGTGCCGTGGCAGGACATGGCCGTCCTGGTCCGCTCCGGCGGCCGCACCCTCCCCGCGATGCGCCGCGCGCTGATCTCGGCGGGCGTCCCGACGGAAACGGACGGCGCGGGCACCCCCCTCCGCCACGAACCGGCGGTCGCCCCCCTCCTGACGGCCCTCCGCCTCACGGCAACGGCGGCCACCCCGACCCCGGTCTCCGGCAGCCTCCCGACCCCGGCCCCTGCCTCCGGCGGGCTCCCGACCCCGACCCCGGTCTCCGGCGGGCTCCCGACCCCGACCCCGGTCTCCGGCGGGCTCCCGACCCCGGTCTCCGGCGGGCTCCCGACCCCGGCCCTTGCCTCCGGCGGGCTCCCGACCCCGGCCCAGGACGCAAACGCGGCCCGGCACCCGGCTCCGGAGGGGGCCGCGGTTCCGGGCGGAGCCCCGGTCTCGGGCGCGGCCTTCGGCGGGGACGCCGTCGCGCATCCGGCTCCGGCTTCGCCGAAGGCCTCCCGGCAGGCCTCCGTCGGCGGGGATGGCCTGCCGCACGCGGATACGGTGCGGCCCGCGGACTCCGTCCCGGGCGGAGTCCTGGACCCCGGCACGGTGGCCGTCCCCCACCCGGCTCAGGCGCCGGACGCAGAGGCCCCCACCGAGCCGGCCGCGCCGGTTTCCGCCGACGCGGCCCCCGAGCAGTGGGTCGGCGTCGAAGACGCCATCGCGTTGCTCGGGTCCCCGCTCGGGGGGATGGACGCCGCCGACCTGCGGCGGCTCGGGCGGGCGTTGCGGGACGAGGAGCGGGCCGCCGGGGTCACCGCACCCGCGCCCTCCGACGTCCTGCTCGCCCGCGCCCTCGCCGAGCCCGAGCGGCTCACCGCCCACGACCCCGCGTACGCCCGCGGAGCGCAACGCCTCGGGCTGCTCCTGCGCAAGGCCCGTGAGCTGCTCCAGGGCGGCGGCACCGCCGAAGAGGCCCTGTGGACCCTGTGGGACGGCACCCCGTGGCCGCAGCGCCTGGAGCGGAGCGCCCGCCGCGGCGGCACGGCCGGCCGCAACGCCGACCGTGACCTCGACGCCGTCTGCGCCCTCTTCGACACCGCCGCCCGCGCGGAGGAACGTACGGGCGGCCGTGGCGCCCTGAACTTCCTCGAACAGCTCGGGGCCGAGGACATCGCCGCCGACACCCTCACCGCCCGCGCGACCCGCCCGGACGCCGTCCGACTGATGACCGCGCACCGTTCCAAGGGCCTGGAGTGGGGCCTCGTCGTCGTCGCCGGCGTCCAGGAAGGGCTCTGGCCCGACCTGCGCCGCCGCGGTTCCCTCCTCGAAGCCGACCGCATCGGCCGCGACGGCCTCGCCGAGCCCCTCACCCCCCGCGCGCTCCTCGCAGAGGAACGGCGGCTCTTCTACGTCGCCGCCACCCGCGCCCGCCACCGCCTCGTCGTGACCGCCGTCAAGGCGCCCGCCGAGGACGGCGACCAGCCCTCCCGCTTCCTCACCGAACTCGGCGTCACCCCCAAGGACGTCACCGGCCGCCCCCGCCGCCCCCTCGCCGTCCCGGCGCTCGTCGCCGAGCTGCGCGCCACCACCGTCGACCCGGCCGCCTCACCCGCCCTGCGCGACGCCGCCGCCCGCCGCCTGGCCCGCCTCGCCGCGCTCACCGACGACGAGGACCGCCCCCTGGTCCCCGCCGCGCACCCGCAGCGCTGGTGGGGCCTGTACGAGCCCACCCGCAGCAGCGTTCCGCTCCGCGACCGGGACCGGCCGGTCGCCCTCTCCGGCAGCGCCCTGGACCAGCTCGCCAACACCTGTTCCCTCCAGTGGTTCCTGGGCCGCGAGGTCAAGGCCGACGCCCCCTCCACCGCCGCCCAGGGCTTCGGGAACGTCGTGCACGTCCTCGCCGACGAGGTGGCCTCCGGCCGCACGCCCGCCGACCTCGCCGTCCTGATGGAACGCCTCGACTCCGTCTGGGACGCCCTCGCCTTCGACGCCCCCTGGAAATCCCGCCAGGAGAAGGACAACGCCCGCGCTGCCCTGGAACGCTTCCTGCGCTGGCACACCACCGACCGCGGGGGCCGGACGGCCGTGGCCACGGAGCACGACTTCGACGTCACGCTCGAAGCGGGCGAGTACGCCGTTCGCATCCGGGGGTCCATGGACCGGGTCGAATCGGACGCGCAGGGGCGTGCGTACGTCGTCGACTTCAAGACCGGCAAGGCCGCGCCCACGAAGAAAGAGGTCGACCGGCACCCCCAGCTCGCCGTCTACCAGCTCGCCGTCCGCGAAGGCGCCGTCGACGAGGTCTTCGACGGGCAGCGCCCGGAGCCCGGTGGCGCCGAGCTCGTGCAGCTGCGCCAGGGCGCCGCCAAGAAGGACGGCGGCGGGGAGATCCCGAAGATCCAGGCGCAGCAGCCGCTCGTCGGCGGCGCGTCCGGCGAGTGGGTCGGCGACCTGCTGGCCACCGCCGCCGGGCGGGTGCTGGACGAGCGGTTCGCTCCCGCCACCGGCGAGCACTGCAAGCGCTGCTCCTTCCGCAGCGCGTGCAGCGCCCGCCCGGAGGGCCGCCAGACCGTCGAATAGAACGGCGGCAAGCGTTGTCGGTCCCTGCGGCTAGCCTCTTTACGTGTCCGCGCGTGCGTCCGTCCTCACCGATCCCGAGCAGCTGAAAGAGCTCCTCGGGATCCCCTTCACGCCCGAACAGCTGGCCTGCGTCACCGCCCCGCCCGCCCCCCAAGTGATCGTCGCGGGCGCCGGATCCGGCAAGACCACCGTCATGGCCGCCCGCGTCGTCTGGCTCGTCGGCACCGGCGCCGTCGCCCCCGAGCAGGTCCTCGGCCTGACCTTCACCAACAAGGCCGCCGGTGAACTGGCCGAGCGCGTACGCAAGGCCCTCGCCCGCGCGGGCATCACCGACCCGGACCCCTCCCCGGCCGACATCGAAACCGGCGCGGCCGGCGGCGAGCCGCGCATCGCCACCTACCACGCCTTCGCCGGTCAGCTCCTCAAGGACCACGGCCTGCGCATCGGCCTGGAACCGAGCGCACGGCTGCTCGCCGACGCCACCCGCTTCCAGCTCGCCGCGAAGGTGCTCCGCGAGGCCCCCGGCCCCTACCCCTCGCTCACCAAGTCCGTCCCCGACCTGGTCAGCGACCTCCTCGCACTCGACGGGGAACTCTCCGAGCACCTCGTCACCCCGGAGGACCTGCGCGCGTACGACACCGCGCTCCTCGACACCCTCGCGGACGCCAAGCTCACCAACGAAGACCTGCGCAAGGTGCCCGAGGCGGTGCGCGGACGCCTCGAACTGCTGGAACTCGTCTCCCGCTACCGCGCCGCCAAACGCTCCCGCGACCTGTTCGACTTCGGCGACCAGATAGCCCTCTCCGCGCAGCTCGCCACCACCCGGCCCGAGGTCGGAACGCTGCTGCGCGAGGAATTCCGGGTCGTCCTGCTCGACGAGTACCAGGACACCTCGGTCGCCCAGCGGCTGCTCCTGTCCGGCCTGTTCGGCGGAGGTACCGGGCATGCGGTGACCGCCGTCGGCGACCCTTGCCAGGCCATCTACGGCTGGCGCGGCGCGTCCGTGGCCAACCTCGACGACTTCCCCGAGCACTTCCCGCACGCCGACGGGCGGCCCGCCACCCGCCTCTCCCTCAGCGAGAACCGGCGCAGCGGCGGACGCCTGCTCGACCTGGCCAACGGCCTCGCCGGCCCGCTGCGCGCCATGCACGAGGGGGTCGAGGCGCTGCGCCCCGCGCCGGGCGCCGAGCGCGACGGCTCGGTGCGCTGCGCGCTGCTGGAGACCCACGCCGAGGAACTGGAGTGGCTCGGCGACTCCGTCGCCCACCTGGTGCGCACCGGCAAGGAGCCGGGTGAGATCGCCGTGCTGTGCCGGTCCGCCGCCGATTTCGCGCAGATCCAGGCCGTGCTGGTGGCCCGTGACGTGCCGGTGGAGGTCGTCGGCCTGTCCGGGCTGTTGCACCTCCCGGAGGTCGCCGACCTCGTCTCGGTGTGCGAGGTGCTCCAGGACCCCGGTGCCAACGCCGCCCTCGTCCGGCTCCTCATCGGCCCGCGCTGGCGGATCGGCGCCCGCGACCTGGCGCTGCTCGGCCGCCGGGCCCGGCAGCTGGTCGCCCGCCCCTCCGGGCCTGACGCGGGTCCCGACGGGCGCCTCGCGGCGGCGGTCGAAGGCGTCGACCCGGCGGAGATCATCTCCCTCGCGGACGCCCTGGAGACCTTCCTCGACGGCTCCGGCCAGTCCCCGGACGACCTCCCCTTCTCGGCGGCCGCCCGCGTGCGGTTCGCGCACCTCGCGCAGGAGCTGCGGGACCTGCGGCGTTCGCTCGCAGACCCGCTGATGGACGTACTGCACCGGGTGCTGTCCGTCACCGGCCTGGAGGTGGAACTGTCCGCGTCCCCGCACGCGCTCGCGGCCCGCCGCCGCGAGACCCTGTCGAACTTCATGGACGTGGCGGCCGGCTTCGCCGCGCTGGACGGCGAGGCGACCCTGCTCGCCTTCCTGGGCTTCCTGCGCACCGCCGCCCAGTACGAGAAGGGCCTCGACCACGCCCTCCCGGGTGGGGAGAACACCGTCAAGGTGCTCACCGCCCACAAGTCCAAGGGGCTGGAGTGGGACGTCGTGGTGGTCCCGGACCTGTGCGCGGGGGCCTTCCCGAAGGAGAAGCCGCCGGAGTCCTGGACCTCGTACGCCAAAGTGCTCCCGTACGAGCTGCGCGGCGACGCCCCGACGCTTCCCGGGGCCCCCGCGTGGACCTCGGCCGGCCTCGCGTCCTTCAAGGCGGCCCTGAAGGCCCACAAGGCGGTGGAGGAGCTGCGCCTTGGTTACGTGACCTTCACCCGCCCCCGTTCCCTCCTTCTGGCCTCCGGCCACTGGTGGGGACCGACCCAGAAGAAGCGCCGCGGCCCGTCAGCCTTCCTGACCGAGCTCTACGAGCACTGCGCGGCCGGGTTCGGTGAGATCGAGGCCTGGGCGGACGAGCCCGCCCCGGACGCCGAGAACCCGGCCCTGGCCTCGGACACCACCCCGGACCACTCCTGGCCCCTGCCCCTGGATCCCGAGTCCCTCGCCCTGCGCCGTCGGGCGGCGGCCCTGGTGGAGTCCTACCTGTCGGCCCCGCCCCCGGAGGAGGACGCCTACCTCTGGCCGCCGGACTGCGAGGAACCCGCGTACGACGACGCCCCGGACGACCCCTGGTCCGAAGCGGCCCCGGCCGAGCCGGACGACCCCTGGTCCGAGGCCCTGCCGGCCTCGGAGCCGCCCGCCGCCCGGCCGACCCCGCCCGCCGCAGCCGACGACCTCTGGCCGGAGGCCGAGTCCTGGGCGCCCGCCGCCCGGGCGCCGGGGGGCGCGGGGGGCGACGCCCCGGTTCTGGGTTCGGGCCGTTCGGCGGGGCCGGGCTCGGCGGAGGCCGCTGGGGGCGATGACCTCTGGCCGGAGGCCGAGTTCTGGGCGCCCGGGGCCGCAGGCCACGGTCGCGCCGGGGTCCGAGGCAGCGCCCCGGTTTCGGGAAGGGGCGGGGTGGGGGAAGAACCCGCCCCCGTCACGCCGGCCGCCCCGGCAGGACCGGACGTCGGCGACGGCGCGGCCGGGCCCGTGGTCCGAACCGACGTGCAGGACGACGACCTCTGGCCGGAGGCCGGCCCCCGGGACCCCGCCAGGCCCGGCCGGCGCGACCTCACCCCCGAGGACGCCCGCGCGGTGGCCTCCTGGGACCGTGACCTCGAGGCCCTGGAGGGCGAGCTCCGCCGTGCCCGCGCAGCCGTGCGCGACGTCGAGCTGCCCTCCGCCCTCTCCGCCAGCCAGCTGATGCGCCTCGCCGCCGACGAGCAGGGCTTCGTACGCGACCTCGCCCGCCCCATGCCCAAGCCCCCGCAGCCCGCGGCGCGCCAGGGCACACGTTTCCACGCCTGGGTCGAGTCCCGCTTCGACGAGTTGCCGCTGCCCCTCCTCGACATCCTCGACCCCGCCACGGAACTGCCCGGCTCCGACCAGGAGGTCGCCGACGAGGCCGACCTCGACTCCCTCAAGGCGGCCTTCGAGCGCAGCGAGTACGCCGAGCGCACTCCGTACCGGATGGAGGCCCCGGTGCAGCTCACCCTCGCCGGCCGGGTGATCCGCGGCCGGATCGACGCCGTGTACCGCGACCCGGACGGCTCGTACGAGGTCGTCGACTGGAAGACCGGCCGTACCAGCCAGGCCGATCCGCTCCAGCTCGCCGTTTACCGGCTGGCCTGGGCCGAAGCCACCGGAACCCCCCTCGACCGGGTCGGCGCTGCCTTCCTGCACGTCCGCAGCGGACGCGTGATCCGCCCCCGTGACCTGCCCGACCGGGCCCGCCTTGAGCGGATCCTCCAAGGGGATACGGGCCCGGACGGTGCCCACCAGGCGGACAGCTAGGCTCGTGGGCATGAGCGACCTCCCGGCGGACAGCGTCGTCCGCACGTACATCGACACCCACCGCGCGACCTTCCTCGACGACCTCGCCGAGTGGCTGCGCATCCCTTCCGTCTCGGCGCAGCCCGAGCACGCGGGTGATGTACGGCGCAGCGCCGAATGGCTCGCCGCGAAGCTCAAGGAGACCGGCTTCCCGGTCGCCGAGATATGGGAGACCGACGGCGCCCCCGCCGTCTTCGCCCACTGGCCGAGCGCCGACCCGGCGGCCCCCACCGTCCTCGTCTACGGTCACCACGACGTCCAGCCCGCCGCCCTCGCCGACGGCTGGCACACCGAGCCCTTCGAGCCGGTCGTCCAGGACGGCCGGATGTACGGGCGCGGCGCGGCCGACGACAAGGGCCAGGTGTTCTTCCACACCCTGGGCGTACGGGCCCACCTCGCCGCCACCGGCGCCGCAGCCCCCGCCGTGCACCTCAAGCTCCTCATCGAGGGCGAGGAGGAGTCCGGTTCCCCGCACTTCCGCGCGCTCGTCGAGGCCCGCGCCCCGGAGCTGGCCGCCGATGTCGTGATCGTCTCCGACACCGGCATGTGGTCCGAGACCACCCCCACCGTCTGCACCGGCATGCGCGGTGTCGCCGACTGCGAGATCGACTTCCACGGGCCCGACCAGGACATCCACTCCGGTGCCTTCGGCGGGGCCGTGCCCAATCCGGCCACCGTCGCCGCCCGCCTGGTCGCGGCGCTGCACGACGAGGACGAGCGGGTCACCATCCCCGGCTTCTACGACAACATCACCGAGCTGACCGACGCCGAACGCCGGCTGATCTCGGAGCTGCCCTTCGACGAGGCCGAGTGGCTGCGTACGGCCAAGTCCTACGCGGCGGCGGGCGAGGCCGGGTACTCCACCCTGGAGCGCGTCTGGGCCCGCCCGACCGCCGAGGTGAACGGCATCGGCGGCGGCTATCAGGGCCCCGGCGGCAAGACGATCGTGCCCGCCTCCGCCCACCTGAAGCTGTCGTTCCGCCTGGTGTCGGGGCAGGACCCGTACGAGATCGAGGCGGCTGTCAAGGACTGGGTCGCGGCCCGGGTCCCCGCCGGGATCCGGCACTCCATCACGTTCGGCGCGCCGACCCGGCCCTGCCTCACGCCGCTGGACCACCCGGCGCTGCGGTCCGTCGTACGGGCCATGGGCCGCGCCTTCGGGCAGCAGGTCCGCTTCACGCGCGAGGGCGGCTCCGGACCGGCGGCCGACCTCCAGGACGTCCTGCACGCGCCCGTCCTCTTCCTCGGGATCTCCGTACCCTCCGACGGCTGGCACTCGCCGAACGAGAAGGTCGAGCTGGACCTGCTCCTCAAGGGCGTCGAGACGACCGCCTACCTGTGGGGCGACCTGGCCGACCACTGGAAGACGGCCTGACGCATCCGCCCACGCACGACGCACGCACCCACCGCCACGCTTGCCTTGTCCCACCACCGGGGGAGTTGGAAGTACCTGTGAGCACCCATACCGAGCGGCCGCTCTCGCTCGCCGCGCCCAGCGGCATCGACCGCGCCGCGCACCACCGCCTCGACGAGGCGTGGCTCGCCGCCGCCTGGAGCCACCCGACGACCCGCGTCTTCGTCGTCTCCGGCGGCCAGGTGCTGATCGACGACACCCCCGACGGCGGCAGCGGCATCGTGATGACCCCGGCCTTCGAGGCACCGGTCACCGAGACCCACCGCTACTTCCTGGGCACCGACGAGGACGGCGTACGGTACTTCGCGCTCCAGAAGGACGCGCTGCCGGGCCGGATGGACCAGTCGGCCCGCCCGGCTGGGCTGCGCGAGGCCGGGCTGCTGCTGTCCCCGCGCGACGCCGGATTGATGGTGCACGCGGTGGCGCTGGAGAACTGGCAGCGGATGCACCGTTTCTGCTCCCGCTGCGGCGAGCGCACGGTGGTCGCCGCGGCCGGCCACATCCGCCGCTGCCCCGGCTGCGGCGCCGAGCACTACCCGCGCACCGACCCGGCCGTGATCATGCTGGTCACGGACGAGCAGGACCGCGCGCTGCTGGGCCGCCAGGTGCACTGGCCGGAGGGCCGCTTCTCGACGCTGGCCGGCTTCGTGGAGCCGGGCGAGTCGATCGAGCAGTCCGTCATCCGTGAGGTGTGGGAGGAGGCGGGCGTCAAGGTCGGCGCCGTCGAGTACGTCGCCAGCCAGCCCTGGCCCTTTCCGTACAGCCTGATGCTGGGCTTCACGGCCCGTGCGATCACCTCGGAGATCACGGTGGACGGCGAGGAGATCGAGGAGGCCCGCTGGTTCTCCCGCGACGACCTGTGCGCGGCGATCGAGGCGGGCGAGGTCCTGCCCCCGTCGGGCGGCATCTCCATCGCGGCCCGCCTGGTCGAGAGCTGGTACGGCAAGCCGCTGCCGAAGCCGGGCCGGTAACCGACGTCACGGCGAAGGCCCCCGCCGACGGCGGGGGCCTTCACGGCTGTCAGGGGACATCAGACGGCGAGGGCCTGCTTGACCTGGGCGAGCGAGGGGTTCGTCATGACCGACTCGCTGCCGGCGGAGGAGACCACGAGGACGGTCGGAACGGTCTGGTTGCCGCCGTTCGCCTGCTCCACGAAAGCCGCGGACTTCGGGTCGAGCTCGATGTTGATCTCGTTGTACGCGATGCCTTCCCGGTCCAGCTGGCTCTTGAGCCGACGGCAGTAGCCGCACCAGGTCGTGCTGTACATCGTGACGGAACCCGTGTCCTGCATGCTCGCTCTCCTCTGTGAGGTCTGGTCTCGGTGGAACCGAGTACTCGAACGCCTGCCGCCACCCCGCCATTCCCGCACGGCGACCGGTGTGACGGAACCGGTGTGGTGATATGACGGACACCCTCAGCCTGTGGACAAGTTTCCCGTCCGACCCACGAGACCTGGCAGCATGGCGGGGTGACCACAGCAACGCACACCCCAGCTTTCGCGGCCGGCGGCGATCCCGGCGCCGATGCCGCCGACGCCGTGCTCCTGGGCCTCGACCCGGAGCAGCGCGAGGTCGCCACGACCCTGCGCGGGCCGGTGTGCGTGCTCGCCGGCGCCGGTACCGGCAAGACCCGGGCCATCACCCACCGCATCGCCTACGGCGTCCAGTCCGGTCAGCTCATGCCGGCCAGTGTGCTGGCCGTCACCTTCACCAACCGCGCCGCCGGCGAGATGCGCGGGCGCCTGCGCACCCTCGGCGCGGGCGGGGTCCAGGCCCGGACCTTCCACTCCGCCGCCCTGCGCCAGCTCCAGTACTTCTGGCCCAAGGCCATCGGCGGAGAGGTGCCGAGGCTGCTGGAGCGCAAGATCCAGTTCGTCGCCGAGGCCGGGTCGCGCAGCCGCATCCGCCTCGACCGGGGCGAGCTGCGCGATGTCACCGGCGAGATCGAGTGGGCCAAGGTCACCCAGACCGTGCCCGCCGACTACCCGGCGGCCGCCCTGAAGGCGGGCCGCGAGGCCCCCCGGGACATGGCCGAGATCGCCCAGATCTACGGCACGTACGAGCAGCTCAAGCGCGACCGCGGCATGATCGACTTCGAGGACGTGCTGCTCCTCACCGTCGGCATCCTCCAGGACCGCCACGACATCGCCGAGCAGATCCGCACCCAGTACCAGCACTTCGTGGTGGACGAGTACCAGGACGTCAGCCCCCTCCAGCAGCGGCTGCTGGACCTGTGGCTCGGCGAGCGCGACAGCCTCTGCGTCGTCGGCGACGCCAGCCAGACCATCTACTCCTTCACCGGCGCGACCCCCGACCACCTGCTGAACTTCCGCACCCGCTACCCGCATGCCACCGTGGTCAAGCTGGTCCGCGACTACCGCTCCACCCCCCAGGTGGTCCACCTCGCCAACGGTCTGCTGAACCAGGCCAAAGGCCGAGCCGCCGAACACCGCCTGGAGCTGATCTCCCAGCGCGAGGCCGGTCCCGACCCGGTCTACGCCGAGTACCCGGACGAGCCCGCCGAGGCCGAGGGCGTCGCCCACCGGATCCGCGACCTGATCGCGGCGGGCGTCCCGGCCGGCGAGATCGCCGTGCTCTACCGGATCAACGCGCAGTCCGAGGTCTACGAGCAGGCCCTCGCCGACGCCGGAGTCCCCTACCAGCTGCGCGGCGCCGAGCGGTTCTTCGAGCGCCAGGAGGTCCAGAAAGCGGTCCTCGCCCTGCGCGGAGCCGCCCGCTCCGGGGGCAACGACCCGCTGCTCGACGACGTCGTGGAGCTCGGCTCCCAGGTCCGGGCCGTCCTCAGCTCCACCGGCTGGACCAGCGAGCCGCCCGCCGGTTCCGGCGCCGTGCGCGACCAGTGGGAATC
This sequence comes from Streptomyces sp. NPDC003042, assembly GCF_053591315.1. Lineage (NCBI taxonomy): Bacteria > Bacillati > Actinomycetota > Actinomycetes > Kitasatosporales > Streptomycetaceae > Streptomyces > Streptomyces sp. NPDC003042. The sequence continues at coordinate 21,196 of NZ_JBSFTP010000030.1, read as the reverse complement.
CCTCGCCGCGCTGGTGCGCCTCGCCGAGGACTTCGCCCGCACCCGGCCCGGCGCCACCCTGGCGGACCTGACGATCGAGCTGGAGGAGCGCAAGGCCGCACAGCACGCCCCGACCGTGCAGGGCGTCACCCTCGCCTCGCTGCACGCGGCGAAGGGTCTGGAGTGGGACGCCGTCTTCCTCGTCGGCCTCGCCGACGGCATGATGCCGATCACCTACGCGAAGACCGACGAGCAGGTCGAGGAGGAGCGCCGGCTCCTCTATGTCGGCGTCACCCGGGCGCGGCTGCACCTGACGCTCTCCTGGGCGCTCTCCCGGGCTCCGGGCGGCCGGGCCTCCCGGCGGCCCAGCCGCTTCCTGAACGGCCTTCGGCCGGGCTCCGCGGCCCCCGGCAGCGGGCCGGGGGCGCCGGGTGAGCGCGCGACGCGCAAGCGCGGCCGCCGCGGCCCGGCGCTGTGCCGGGTCTGCGGCAAGACCCTGACCGAGGCCGGGGACATCAAGCTGATGCGCTGCGAGGACTGCCCGTCCGACATGGACGAGGGTCTCTACGAGCGGCTGCGCGAGTGGCGCGCCGTCCAGTCGAAGGCCCAGGGTCTGCCCGCGTACTGCGTCTTCACCGACAAGACGCTGATGGCCATCGCGGAGGCCACGCCCGCGGAGGAGGGAGAGCTCTCGATGATCTCGGGGGTGGGAGGCCGTAAGCTCGAGCGGTACGGAGCCGACGTCCTGGCCATCTGCGCAGGCCAGGAGCCTGGGGGCGAGGATTCTGACGACGCGTAGAAACTCGTCGGAAAAATAGTTTGCGCATGCCCAGCGAATCCCCATAGGTTCTTAGCAACGGAAACGGTGGCTTCTCCGAAGCCCAGGATCCGTGCTGTACTTATCCGAACACGTAGGGACAGGCCCCCGGGCCGAGTCCCCGAGACGCCGAGAGGAGGCGAGACCAGTGGCCAGCTTCATGACCTTCACCAAAATGACCGATCGCTCGGTCGACGCTTCCTGCCTGCTCGGTTCTGTCTCCCTCCGGGGTACCGGTCTGTCCGCGATTTGCGCTGACAGCCCCGCCCTGCTGGCGACCCTTCCGGTCAGCGAGCGCAATGAGCGACCGACCCAGGCACCGGTGGCAGTACTGGAAGCCCAGGCGCATGGCGCCTATGGCTTCGCGGCCGCAGCCGGTGCCGCCAGTGCCCGATTCAAGACGCAGCAGACGAAGACGACGAAGCAGCAGCACCACCTGATGTGGGCCTTCCGTGGGCTCGAACCCTGGAGTGATCCAGCCTGATCGAAAGATCAGGCCGGCGCCTTCAGGGCCGCGGAACCCCACCCGGGATCCGCGGCCCTTTTGTTTGTCCCCGAACGGGGACGACGCAGCGAAGGGGCCTCGGGACTGGCAAGACCAGTCGGTGAGACGACGTAGCCCAGCCGCACCCGGCCGACCGGCCGGAACGACTAGCCGAACAAGACGAGGAAGAAAACACCGTGCAACTCGAAGCGCACGCCCCGTCCGTACCGCAGACCCAAACGATCTCCCCGCCCGCAGTCCCGGAGGACTCCACCTTGACCCCCCTCACCGCGCTCACCGCGCTCGACGACGCCATCGAGAACCTCGGCGTGCCCGTCCCCTGCCGCACCTTCGACCCCGAGGTCTTCTTCGCCGAGTCCCCGGCCGACGTCGAGTACGCCAAGTCCCTCTGCGGCACCTGCCCGCTGGTCGAGGCCTGCCTCGCCGGCGCCCAGGAGCGCCGCGAGCCCTGGGGTGTCTGGGGTGGCGAGCTCTTCGTCCAGGGTGTCGTCGTCGCCCGCAAGCGGCCGCGTGGCCGTCCGCGCAAGAACCCGGTCGCAGCGGCATGACCGCCACCGGAACCATCGACCGCCCCCTGACGCGCGACCCCTTGAAGCAGGCCCTCATGTCCCCCCACGCCACCACGAGCGAGCAGCCGCACGGCTCCGCCACCGCAGACTTCATCACCGCCGGCGCGATTACCTCGCGTCAGAACAGGACCCGCGAAATGCAACTCATCCCAGAAGCCATGGCTCGTGCCCATATGGACGACCGCATGCGTGAGGCGGACGCCGAGCGTCACGCCCTGCGCCTGGTCGCCGCTCGGCGCATGCAGCGCAAGGCCGAGCGCGTCTCCATGCGCGCCCGGCGCGCGCTGGCCATGGCCGTCATGCACTAAGAGTCGGCAAGAGCCGAAGAACCACCCGGGGGGACCGGTCCGAACGGACCGGTCCCCCCGGTGCGTTGCGGAGCGCGGTCAACCCCCGCGGGGATATCGTCTGGAGGTGGACCAGCCGACTCCCCGCCGCGGACCGCAAGGATCCGAGGCCCAGCCCGTCGTCTGCGCGCGCTGCGGTGCCCGCTCCCCGGACGGTGCCCCGCCCACCTGGACCTGTTCCATGGAGAACGGCAGCAGACAGTACTTCTGCGACGACTGCGCCCGGGCCAACATCCGGGCGATCGAGGGCAGACTCGACTCCTCCTGGTGGTGACCGCGGCCGTGGTCCCGCTCGGGCTTCCCGCTCAGTCCTCGGGCAGGAACCCCGGCAGCCACGACTCCAGTTCGTCCCTCAGCCGCACCGTCGCGCCCAACTGGCACAGCACCCCGATGGTGCTCAGCGTCACCCGGTGGATCAGCAGGTACGACGGCGGCAGATTGATCTGGCGGCCCAACTGGTGCGCGGGGGAGCGGGGATCGGCGATCCGTGCCGCCTGCCCGCGCAGCCACGTCCGGGTGAAGGTGAACTCGTCGGCCTCGGCGGGCTCGATCATCGGCTTGAGGTAGTCGAGCATCGCTTCCGGGTCGAGTGCGATGGACTCCTTCACGAACCCCTCGGCGGACAGGTGCCCGTAGACCCCCTCGGCGTCTCCGTCCAGTGTCATCCGCAGGGACCGGCCTATGGGCTTGGGCCAGCCGCCCGGCAGCCGGTCGACCGTGCCGAAGTCCAGTACGCCCAGCCGCATCCGCCCGTCGGCCCCCGATATCAGCCGGAAGTTCCCGGGGTGGGGATCGGCGTGCAGCAGACCGGTGCGCGCGGGCCCCGAGAACAGGAACCGGGCCAGCAACTGTCCGGCCTGGTCGCGCTCCTCCTGCGTGCCGTCGGCGATCACCTCTGACAGCGGGGTGCCCTCCATCCACTCGGTCACCAGCACCTGGTCCCCCTGGTGCACGACATCCGGGACGACCACGTCCACGTCGCCGTCGAAAGCGTCCGCGTGCGTGCGCTGCGCCTCGGCCTCCAGCTCGTAGTCCAGTTCCTCGGTGACCCGGTCGCGCAACTCGGTGATCAGGGGCTTGATGTCCATGCCCGGGATCAGCGGCCCCAGCAGCCCGGCGAACCGGCTCAGCTGCTTGAGGTCCGACAACAGCGCCTCCCCGGCCCCCGGGTACTGGACCTTGACCGCCACCTGCCGCCCGTCGTGCCACACCGCGCGGTGGACCTGCCCGATCGAGGCGGCCGCGGCCGGCTTGTCCTCGAACTCCTCGAACAGCTCCCGCCAGTCCTCGCCGAGCCGCTCCGCCAGTACCTGGTGCACCCGCCCCGCGGGCAGCGGAGGGGCCGCCTCCTGAAGCTTGGTCAGCGCCGCCCGGTAGGGTCCGGCCACGTCCTCGGGCAGGGCGGACTCGAACACCGACAGGGCCTGCCCGAATTTCATCGCGCCGCCCTTCAACTCCCCGAGCGTGCGGAACAGCTGCTCGGCGGTGCGCTGCTGGAGCTCGCGGGCGACGATCTCGGCCGACTTGCCGCCGATCCGCTTCCCCAGCCCCCAAGTGGCCCGGCCCGCTATCCCGAGTGGCAGCGCGGCCAGCTTGACGGTACGAGTGACCGCCTTCAGGGGAAGATCAGACATGCGCCCCTCCATTTCCCAGACAGCTGTGCCGCAAGCGGCGGTTCAGGACGAACTTCGGCTGCGACGCATCCTGTCACGGCCCTCCCGCGCACTCCGAGGCCGATCCTGCCTTGGCACCCTCCAGCTCCGCTCGACCCCCGTCGGTACCATCCGCGCCGGCTTCCGGCTGCGGGGCGGTGGCCGCCGCGCAAGGGCAGTCCGGGTGGGGCCACACCGCGGAGCGCTCCCAGCGCAGTCCGGGCAGGGCGGCCTCCCAGCGGGCTCCTGCCGAAGCCGGGACCTCCCCGTCGAGGAAGGCCAGCGCGTGGGCCGCGGCCAGGCCGGCCACCGCCGTGGACAGCCCCAGGTCGCAGGCCGCCGTGGCCCGGCGGTGGTGCGCCGAGCGCCACTGGACCAGCATTCTCGACCAGCCCGGATCCCGGTCGACCCGGTCGCGCTCCATGCATCCGGCGCAGCCCGTCGTCCCCGGCAGCACCAGCGGCCCGACCAGCCCGGTCCCCTCCAGCACCCCCGCGTACAGGTGCGGGATGCCCGTGCCCACCCAGTCGGCGGCCGTCTCCGGGTCGGGGGCCCACGCCTGCAACCCGTCCCGGGGCGCGACCACCACCAGCGCCAGCCCCGGCTCCGGCCCCGCCCACTCCCCGGCCCGCGGAGCCCTCCCCGGGGCCGACTCCCGTACGAGCGCCGCCGCCGCCTCGGCGCGCAGCCGGCCCACGCTCCCCGGGCCCAGCCCGCCCGGCGCCACATCGGCCGGCAGCACCCGGCCGCCGTCCAGTACTTCGACCCGGCCGACCCCGGCTCCCGCCAGGACGGTGGCGATCACCGCCCCCACCCGGCCGCTCCCGCGCACCTGGACCCGTATCGCCCTGCGCGCCGCGACGCCCCGTAAATCACCACCCGGCTCCCGGTGCACCAGTGAGAGCGAGCCCAGATCGGGACCCAGCCGCTCCAGGACCTCCGGACGCTGTCGCACCGCCTGGGCCCGCTGCCCGCCCGCCGTGACGTCGTCGAGCAGCCCGGCTGCCGCGAGCCGCCGGACCAGCTCGTCCACCAGCCCCTCCGCGAGGCCCATTCCGGAGGCCTCCACCCGCAGCATGTCCATCCCCCGCGTCCCGTCGATCCGGTCGATGAGCGATCCGGTGGCCGTGTCCACCGGTCCGAGCACCACCGCATGGGCGGGGGTCACGCCGAACTGCACCGTCTGCCGATCCCGCCAGGCCCGTGCCAACGCCGGCTTCACCTTCGGATACATCGCCGTTCCTCCTCGCTCGCATACCGCACCTTTTCCGTTCGTCGCCCACATTGCCCGTCCGCCCGACGACGTGCGGAAAGTTGTCCACAGGGAAGGGGAATCAGGCATATGAGATGAAGAAATGGGGTGTTCCGGCCGCCACCCGGGAATCGATCACGTTCGATGCCCGGACGGGCGCGACTTCGGCCACGGCGACCGGGTACCGTCGTGGCGTGTCCGCCGACCCACCCCAGCGCGCCGTCGAAGTCCGCCGGAGCGCGCGCCGCCGCAGGACCGTGTCCGCCTACCGCGAGGGTGACCGGACGGTCGTCCTGATCCCTGCCCGGATGTCCGAGGCGGAAGAGCAGCGCTGGGTGGGCGTCATGCTCGACAAACTCGCCGCGCAGGAGAGCAAGCGCACCCTCGGGGACACGGAACTCACCGAGCGCGCCGAGCGTTTGTCCGAGCAGTACTTCAGCGCCCGCGCCCGCCCCCGCTCGGTGCGCTGGGTCACCAACCAGAACACCCGCTGGGGCTCCTGCACCCCGGCCGAGGGCAGCATCCGGCTCTCCCACCGCCTCCAGGGAATGCCGGAGTACGTCGTCGACTACGTGCTCCTGCACGAGCTGGCGCACCTCCTCGTGCCCGGCCACGGGCCCCGGTTCTGGGAGTTGCTGGAGGCGTACCCGAAGACCGAGCGGGCCCGCGGGTATCTGGAGGGAGTGGTCGCGGCCGAGCGCCTCCCGAAGGTCCCCGCCGCCCGCGAGGAATGACCGTCACGGCGGCGACCGTGATTTGTACCGGGTCGGTACCGACTTGGCCGGATGTCGGCAGTTGCCGTTAGCCTGAGCGCCACGGATTCACAGTCGGGATGGGGGACGGTCGTACGCATGGCCAGGGAATTCCAACGCGGCCACAAGGCCAAGATCAGCGATCTGACGCCGGGCACCGATCTGTACGTGGGCGTGCAGATCGCCGGGCCCGGACTCACCTTCGACATCAGCTGCTTCGGTCTCGACGCGAACGAGCAGCTGTCGGACGACCGTTACTTCGTCTTCTTCAACCAGCCGAAGTCTCCGGAAGAGTCCATCCAGCAGCTCGGCGCGCAGGCCGGTGACACGGAATCCTTCCGGGTGACCCTCGACCGCGTTCCGCCGACGATCCACAAGCTCTCCTTCACCGCCACGCTCGACGGCGCCGGGCAGATGTCGCAGATCGGCCCCGGCTACATCCGCATCGTCGCCGGAGGCGAGGAGGTCGTCCGCTACTCCTTCACCGGCGCCGAGTTCAGCACCGAGCGCGCGCTGATGATCGGCGACTTCTACCTGAAGGACGTGTGGCGTTTCGCCGCCGTGGGCCAGGGCTTCGACGGAGGGCTCGCCGCCCTGCTGAAGAACTTCGGCGGCGAGGTCGCCGAGGAAGCCCAGCCGGAGCAGCAGGTCCCGGCCCAGGCCGGCGCCGCGCCCGGTTTCGCCCCGCCCCCGCAGGCAGCAGCCCCGGCGCCGTCCTTCGGCGCCCCCGCCCAGGCGCCCGCCCCGCAGCAGCAGCCTCCGGCCCCGGCGCCCTCCTTCGGCGCCCCGGCGCCGGCGCCCGCGCCGGTGCACTCGGCCCCGACCATGGCGGCGCCGCTGGCCCCGCCCGCCCCGGCCCCCGCGCCGTACGGGCACCCGCCGCAGCCGCAGCAGCCCACCCCGCCCCCGTACGGCCAGCAGCCGCAGCCCTCGTACGGCGGCCAGGTGCCGCCTCCCGCCCCCGCCCCCGTTCCCTACGGGCAGCAGCCGCAGCCGGCGTACGGCCAGGTCCCGGGCCAGCAGCCGGCGTACGGCCAGGTCCCGGGCCAGCAGCCCGGCTACGGCCAGGCCCCGCAGGCCGCCGCCGCGACCGGCGCCGGCCTCGCCGCCGCCCTCCAGCCTTACAAGGAAGCCGCCACCGGCGCCCGCTGGACCGCGCAGAACCAGCAGCTCATGCGGGTCGACCTGGCGATGGGCGGCCAGGCCGTCCTCGCCCGCCAGGGCAGCATGGTCCTCTACCAGGGCAAGGTCGACTTCAGCTACAAGAGCGCGGGCTTCGCCGGCCGCATCGTCGGCAACGCCACCGGCCAGGAGATGCAGCTCATGCGCTGTACCGGCCGCGGCCAGGTCTTCCTCGCCGAGAACGGTGCGCACCTGCACGCCATCGAGCTCCAGGGCGACGCGATCTGCGTCTCCGCGGAGAACGTCCTCGCCTTCGACGAGTCCCTCCAGCACGAGGTCCGGCGGATCGAAGGCCACGGAATCCCAGGCGGCGCCCTGTTCACCATGCAGTTCCAGGGCTCGGGCACGGTGATCGTCAAGACGCACGGCATCCCCGTCGTCCTGCCCGTCACCCCGACCACCTTCGCGGACAGCAACGCCATCGTCGCGTGGTCCGCCGCCTCGCAGGTGATCATCTCCAGCCAGGTCCGGCTGCGGCGCAACGCCTACCCCGGGCACAGCGGGGAGACCGTGAACCTCCAGTTCCGCGGCGCTCCCGGCAACTTCATCGTCGTCCAGCCGTACGAGGTCTGAGGGAGCCCGTCATGAACGCAATCAACCAGCAGCTCGCGGGCTACGCCCCCACCCCCGTCACGGCCCGCATGGAGAACCACGGCCGCGCCATGCTCAAGGTCGCCATGCAGAGCGGCCAGGACCTCTTCGCGCGCACCGGCTCGATGGTCGCCTACGAGGGCTTCGTCCAGTACGAGCCCAATCCGCCCGCCGTGCGCCAGATGGCCTCGCAGTGGCTGACCGGCGAGGGCGCCCCGCTGATGAAGTGCACCGGCGACGGGCTCCTCTACCTCGCCGACTACGGCGCCGACGTCGTCGTGATCAACCTCAACAACGACAACCTCTCGGTCAACGGCACCAACCTCCTGGCCTTCGACGCCCACCTCCAGTGGGGCGTCGAGCGGGTCAAGGGCATGGCGAAGTTCGCCGGCCAGGGCCTGTTCAACGTACAGATCGCCGGCACGGGCTGGGTCGCGATCACCTCCCGCGGCACCCCGATCGTGGTTGACTGCGGCCGCGGGGACGACGAGACGTACGTCGACCCGGACGCGCTCGTCGCCTGGTCCCCGAACCTCAAGGTCAAGGGGAAGCGCAGCTTCAAGGCCTCGTCGATGATCGGCCGGGGCAGCGGGGAGGCCTACCAGATGGCCTTCTCCGGCCAGGGCATCGTCGTCGTACAGCCCAGCGAGGACAGCACCGACCGGCTCCGGGCCCGGGGCTGAGGGGGAGCGGACACATCATGCAGAGCGCACTTTTCGGCTACGCGGAAGCGCAGTCCCAGGACCGGTACACCGTCCAGAACCCGCAGCTCCTGCGGGTCTCGCTGAACGGCACCGACGACGTACTCGCCCGCAAGGGCGCGATGGTCGCCTACCAGGGCCTCATCGACTTCGACGGAGAGATCCAGACCACCAGCCAGCGGGGCGCCCGCGCGCGCACCGGCGAGGGCCTGGACCTGATGCGCTGCTCCGGGCAGGGCACGGTCTACCTGGCCAACCTGGCCCAGTACGTGCACGTCCTGGACGTGGACCACGACGGGCTCACCGTCGACAGCGGCTACGTGCTGGCCCTGGACTCCACCCTGCACACCGAGGTCATCGCGGTGGACAGCCAGTACGGGATCTCCGGGTCCGGCAAGTACCAGCTCAACATCACCGGCCGCGGCAAGGTCGCCCTCATGACCTCCGGACAGCCGCTGATGATGCAGGTCACCCCGGACAAGTACGTCAACGCCGACGCCGACGCGATCGTCGCCTGGTCGACCTCACTGCGCGTGCAGATGCAGGCACAGACCCACTCCACCGGGGTCTGGCGGCGGCGCGGCAACACCGGCGAGGGCTGGGAGCTCAGCTTCCTCGGCACCGGCTTCGCGCTGGTGCAGCCCAGCGAGGTGCTGCCGCCGCAGAACGCGCAGATCGGCCAGGGCGCGGCCGCGCAGTTCGGCATGGGCCAGCAGGGCGCCCACGCCCAGAACCAGAACAACGCCTGGAACTAGCCGGCAGAACCAGAGCCCTTACGGCAAAGGCAGGGGCGGGCCCGCGCATCGCGCGGACCCGCCCCTGCCTCGTCCTGTCGGCCTACGCGTCCAGCCGCGCCCGGGTCGCCTCGACGAGGCGTACGACGGAGGCGTCGGCGACCGCCGCGACCTCCGCGTACGGGAACCAGCGCAGGTCCAGCGACTCCGCGCTGATCTCCGCCACCGCGTCGTCCGGCGCCAGCGCCGCGTACTGCACGTCCAGGTGCCAGTTGCACGGCGCCGGGATCGGATGCCGGTCGAGGCGCACCGGCCCGCCCGGCAGCAGGGTCAGCCCGGAGGCGATGCCCGACTCCTCGACGGCCTCGCGCAGCGCCGCCCCGGCCAGCGTGGTGTCGCCGTCCTCGCAGTGGCCGCCCATCTGGAGCCACATGCCCAGCTTCTTGTGCAGGGTCAGCAGGACCCGCCCGCGCGCCGGGTCGATCACCAGCGCGCTGCCGGTGACGTGCCCGGCCCGGCAGGGCTTGTAGACCCCGTCCGGATGCCCGGCCAGGTGCTCCAGGTACAGATCGCGCATCTCCGGCTGGCCCTCGTAGCCCTTCAGCACGAGGACCGCGTCGTCGTACAGGCTCACTTCTTCTCGTCGCCGTTCTTGCCGTCCTCGTCACGCTTCTGGGCGGCCTCACCCAGCATCTTGTCGATCTCCGAGAAGTCGAGCTGCTCGCGGTGCACGAACCCGTCCGGGTCGTCCAGGTCGGAGGCCGTCGGCAGCATGTCCGGGTGCTCCCACAGCCCGTCGCGGCCCTCGACACCGCGCGCGTCGGTGAGCGAGGCCCACAGTCGCGAGGCGTCGCGCAGCCGCCGGGGACGCAGCTCCAGCCCGATCAGGGTCGCGAAGGTCTGCTCCGCCGGGCCGCCCGAGGCACGCCGCCGGCGCATGGTCTCGCGCATGGCGTCGGCCGAGGTCAGCCGCGGCTTGGCCGCCTCGTGCACGACCGCGTCCACCCAGCCCTCGACCAGCGCGAGCGCCGTCTCCAGGCGGGCCAGGGCGGCCTTCTGCTCCGGGGTGTCCTGCGGCTGGAACATGCCGCCCTGCAGCGCCTCCTGGAGCTGCTCGGGGTTCGACGGGTCGAGCTGGCCGACCACGTCCTCCAGCTTGGAGGTGTCGACCTTGATGCCGCGCGCGTAGCCCTCGACCGCGCCGAACAGGTGCGAACGCAGCCACGGCACGTGCGCGAACAGCCGCGCGTGGGCCGCCTCGCGCAGGGCCAGGTAGAGCCGTACCTCGTCCGAGGGGACGCTCAGGTCCTTGCCGAAGCTCTCGATGTTCAGCGGCAGCAGCGCCGCCCGGCCGGCCGGACCCAGCGGCAGCCCGATGTCGGTCGAGCCGACGACCTCGCCCGCGAGTACGCCCACGGCCTGCCCGATCTGCTGGCCGAACATGGCCCCGCCCATGGAGCGCATCATGCCGAGCAGCGGGCCCGCCATCGCCTGCATCTCCTCGGGCAGGACACTGCCCATGGCCGCGCCGACCCGCTCGGCGACCGGGTCCACGAGCTCCTTCCACACCGGGAGGGTCGCCTCGACCCACTCGGCGCGGCTCCACGCGACGGCCGTGTTGGCACCTGACGGCAGGGAGGTCACGCTGTCCAGCCACAGGTCGGCGAGGCGCACGGCCTCCTCGACCGCCGACTTCTCCGCGAGGCCGACGCTCGCGTCCTTCACGCCGTCCGCCGTGCCCTGGGCGACGGTCTGGCGCGCGATGTCCTTGGCCATGTCCCAGTTCACGGGACCGCCCTCGTAGCTCAGCATCTGGCCGAGCTGCTGGAAGGCCGCACCCAGATCGTTCGGGTTCATCGAACCGAACATCGCGGCGAACGGATTGTCCGCGCCGCCCGGCAGGCCGCCGGGGCCGAACCCGAACGGATTCGCGGGACCGCCCTGGCCGCCCTGGCCGCTCTTCTTGCCCTCGTCGCCGTTCTCCGGCTCCTCCGGCGGAAGGCCGAATCCGAATGGGGTGTCGCTCACGGGTTTCCTCGGCTCGTAGGGCCGCCGGCGGGAGCCGACGGCGATGGTCCGACAACACCACCCAGCGTAGACACCGCACCCGCTTCCGGGCTCGGTGCTCCGCCGACTCCTGGGCTGCGGCAGGATGGACATCACCTGGTAGGTACGCGTCACGGCGCGTCCCCACTGAAGACAACCGCTGGAGACGCCCGGTGAGTTCCCCAGATCCGCAAGGTCGCGCGCCGCACGACGCCGAAAACCGCCCTGAGCACGGTGACAGCGCCTCGGGCGTTCGCCAGCCGCGAAACCCGGCCGTACGAGGCCCCGTGATCGCGGTGACCGGTGCCGCGTCGGGGGTCGGCGCGGCCCTGGTCACCCGCCTCGCCGCATCCGACGAGGTCAAGCAGGTCGTCGCCATCGACGAACGGCGCGGGGACTGCGCGGACGCGCAGTGGCACATCCTGGACGTACGCGACCCCGCGATCGCCGAGAAGCTGCGCGGCGCCGACGTCGTCGTCCACCTCGCGCTGGACCTCGACCTGGAGACGGACCCGGCGGCCCGTACGGCGTACAACGTCCGCGGGACCCAGACCGTCCTGACCGCCGCCGCGGCCGCCGGAGTGCACCGGGTGGTGCTGTGCACCTCGGCGATGGTCTACGGAGCCCTCCCCGACAACGACATCCCCCTCTCGGAGGACTCGGAACTGCGGGCCACCGCCGAAGCGACCGGCGTCGGCGACCTGCTGGAGATCGAACGCCTGGGCCGCCGGGCGCCGCGGGCGCACCCCGGGCTCAACGTGACCGTGGTCCGCCCCGCCGTCCTGGTCGGCGGCACCGATACCGCCCTGACCCGGTACTTCGAGTCCCCACGGCTCCTCGTGGTGGCCGGATCCCGGCCCACCTGGCAGTTCTGCCACGTCGAGGACCTGGTCAGCGCACTGGAGTACGCGGCGCTGGAGAAGGTCGAGGGCGAGCTGGCCGTCGGCTGCGAGGGCTGGCTGGAGCAGGAGGAGGTCGAGGAGCTGAGCGGCATCCGCCGCATGGAACTGCCCTCGGCGGTCGCCCTGGGGGCCGCGGCCCGGCTGCACCGGATCGGCCTGACCCCGTCTCCGGCCGGGGACCTCGCGTACACGATGCACCCGTGGGTGGTCAGCGTCAGCGGGCTGCACGCGGCGGGCTGGCGGCCCCGCTGGACCAATGAGGAGGTGCTGGCCGAGCTGCTCCAGGAGGTCGCGGGCCGGCACACGGTGGCGGGGCGCCGCCTGGGCCGCAAGGACGCCGCCACGGCCGCGGGCGCCGCCGGCGCGACGGTCGCCCTCCTGGGCGCCGCCGCCGCGGTCCGCCGCGCCCGCAAACGCCGCGGGCTCTGACCTGGCCGGCCGTTTACGGGTCCACCCCGCCTCTCCCGCCGGGCCGGGGCCGTGCACGGCCGGCGCGCGGTCGCACCGTGCCGCGCGTCCGCCTGCCGGGGCCCGGCAGGGCCGGACGGCCGCCAGCTGCGGCCCGGATGGGGCCGCACCGGGTACACCGCGCCCCGCGGCTCCCGTGCCCGGTAGAGCCGCACCGACGACACGGTGTGGCCCGCGGGCGGGCTTCGCCTGGGCCGCTCCGCGTGGGGTCCGCACCGGCTGCGCCGTGCCGCGCCGCACCCTGCGGGGTCAGGCAGGGCCGGCACACGCTGTGGCGTTCCGTGCGCCCCGTGAAAGGGGAAGGCCGGGGCGGGTGACGGGACCGTGGGCAGGGGGAGGCGGCCCGGAGGGGAAGGGGCCCGGGGCCCGGTTTCTGTAGGAGGCTCCCAAGCCGGCGGGCCCGGCCCGGGCGAATCGGCTATTCCGCCATGTCAGCGGCTAGGGCACGATGAAGGCATGGCACCGCACTTCGACCACCCCGGCGAGCAGGCCGCTCCGGACCCGATCCGGCTGCTCGAAATCCGTGACACCCCGCTCTCGATCGACGAGGTCTTCCAGGCCGTCGGCGACGACGCCTCGGGGGGCACGACGCTCTTCGTCGGCACGGTGCGCAACCACGACAGCGGGGCCGACGTCGACTCGCTCGGCTACTCCTCGCACCCGTCGGCGGAGGCCGAGATGCGCCGCGTCGCCGAGCGCGTCGTCGCGAAGTACCCGGTCAGGGCCCTGGCCGCCGTCCACCGCATCGGCGACCTGGCCGTGGGCGACCTGGCCGTGGTCGTCGCCGTCTCCTGCCCCCACCGCGGCGAGGCCTTCGAGGCGTGCCGGATGCTGATCGACGACCTCAAGCACGAGGTCCCGATCTGGAAGCACCAGACGTTCGCCGACGGCACGGAGGAGTGGGTCGGCGCCTGCTGAGTCGCCTCCGGCGTACGGAGTCCGGCGCGGCCGACCGCCTTCGGGGCGGTTCAAGCACCCCGGCGGGGACTGACACTCGGAAGGCGGTAACGTCACACCCGTTCGGCCGCGCAACACGCCCCCGATTTGCGTAACCCCCTCTCGGGCACGAGCGTTGAAGCCATCGACGACACGTACTTTCGGGGCAGGGAGGCACGCCCATGGCGTCACTGGCATGGTTGCTGATTCCGCTGTCCGCCGCGATCGGAGCGGCGATATGGGGCAGCTGGGCAGCACGTGACCGTACATCCGGCGACATATCCGAACTCGCGGGTTACGCGAGATTCCGCGAGGCGATGGACAGGGCCGATCAGGCCAGGGCAAAGGAGAGCGCGCACTCCGGTTCCGACGCCGTCTGACGCGTCCCGCGAGCCCCCGCCCCGTACGGACCGGCCCCAGGGGCCGCCCGTCAGAGGCGTCCCGTACTGTCGATTCCATGCCACGCCGCACTGCGACGATGCTCGCCTCCACCCTCATGCTGTTCGCGCTGCTCTGCACAGGGCTCTTCCTGAAGGTCCCGTACTCCGAGATGAGCCCGGGCCCGACCGTGAACACGCTCGGCGACTCGCGCGGTGAGCCGGTCCTCAGCATCTCGGGGCGCAAGACGTACCCGACCAGTGGCCACCTCAACATGACCACGGTCCGTGTCACCAGCGCCGACTACGACATGAACCTGCTGGAAGCGGTGTACGGCTGGCTGGCCGACGACAACATCGTCGTGCCGCACGAGAACCTCTACCCGAACGGGAAGACGGACAAGGAATCCACGCAGGAGAACGCGGAGGAGTTCAGCCAGTCGCAGGAGAGCGCCAAGGTGGCCGCTCTCAAGCAGCTCGGCATCCCGGTCTCCGCGCGCGTGATCGTTTCCTCCGTGGTCAAGGCCAGCCCCGCCGAGGGCAAGCTGCACGCCGGAGACGTGATCAAGTCCGTGGACGGCACCGCCGTCACCGGCCCCGCCGACGTGGCCAAGCTCGTGACGAACCACAAGCCCGGCGAACCGGTGGAGTTCACCGTCGTCCCGGCCGCCGAGGCCGCCGAGGCGGAGAAGACCAACCGCGAGCCGAGCACCTCGGCCAAGGTCACCGTCACCGCGGGCAAGGCGGCGGACGACGGCCACGCCATCGTCGGCATCCGGGCCGGTACGGACCACACCTTCCCGTTCCCGATCGACATCAAGCTCGCCGACGTCGGCGGCCCGAGCGCCGGCCTGATGTTCGCCCTGGGCATCGTCGACAAGCTCACCCCGGAGAACCTCACGGGCGGCGAGTTCGTCGCGGGCACCGGCACGATCGACGACGCGGGCAAGGTCGGCCCCATCGGCGGCATCCAGATGAAGACCGTCGGAGCCCGCCAGGCCGGGGCCGAATACTTCCTCACCCCGGCCGAGAACTGCGCCTCCGCCGCCGCGCACGTGCCCGACGGCCTGACCCTCGTGAAGGTCTCCACCATCGACGAGGCCACCAAGGCGCTGGAGAAGATCGCCAAGGGGGACACGGCAGGGCTGCCGCAGTGCACCAAGCCCTGACCGGCCCCTGCGCGGCCCCTCCGCGATCCCCTCCGCGTCCTAGTCCAGGAAGGTCGCGGCCAGCGCCTCGGCCAGCCCCGGCACCAGGGTCGCGCCCGTCAGCACCTCGCTGGACGAGTCCTTCTCCCGCAGTCGTACGGCGGACTCCCGCGAGCCGTCACGCAGGACGCCCACGGTGAGGCGTACCTCCTGGCGGTCCGGGTGCGCGGCGACCCACTTGGTCAGCTGCTTGTCGCTGAGCCCCTCCGGTACGGAGGCCTCGGCGGACGGCGGCAGCATCAGCCGCTCCACCGTCAGGGCGCACCCGACGATCGCGGCGGGCCAGGCGATGGTTCCCAGGAACTTGTCCAGCGGGGTGCCGGCAGGGACCTCGTCCTGCTCGATCGGGGTGAGCTGGTTCTTGCCGGTGTCGTCCTGGTCGAGGCCGAGCTGGCGGGCGAGCCCCGGCTCCTGCTTGCGCAGCCGGGCCGTGTCGACCAGGGCGAACAGCCGGGCCGGCTTGTCCCAGCCGAGGGTGGCGGCGTACTCGTCGATCTCGAGGACGGCGCGGGTCAGCGGGCTGGCCGCCATCGGGGTGCCGGAGGAGGAAGGCGAAAGGTTGGACATGGACAACATCCTGCCTCCTTCACCCCCGATACCGGGAACTGACTAAAGCCTCAGTAAGTTGCATGAGTGGGCCCTACGATCGGGGGCCCAGCTTTGGAAACTCTTCAGTAGACCAGAGACAACACCAGACACAGCGACTTTCGAGGTGCGCACCTTGGCTTTCCAGATGCCGGACCGCGGCGGAGGCCCCTCCGGGCCACGGATGAGAGTCGGCCGCCCGTCCAGGCGCGCCCGGACTCTTCTGATGACCTTGGGCGTCCTGGCCGTCCTGGCCATGGCGTTCATCATGTTCGCGGGGTTCTGGACCGACTGGCTCTGGTTCCGCTCCGTGAAGTACTCCTCAGTCTTCACCACCACGCTGTGGACCAAGGTCGGGCTCTTCGCCGTCTTCGGTCTGCTGATGGCGGGTGCCGTCGGCCTGAACATCTGGCTGGCGTACCGGCTGCGGCCGCCGCTCAGCGCCATGTCGTTGGAGCAGCAGAGCCTCGACCGCTACCGGATGAGCATCGCTCCGTACAAGAAGTGGCTGCTCCTGGCCATCGCCGCGATCATCGGCCTGATCGCGGGTGCCTCGGCGGCAGGCCAGTGGAAGACCTGGCTGATGTATGTGAACGGGGTGCCCTTCGGGCAGAAGGACCCCCAGTTCCAGCTGGACGTGTCGTTCTACACCTTCGACCTGCCCTGGTACCGCTTCCTGCTCGGCTTCGGCTTCGCCGCGGTCGTGCTGTCGGTGATCGCCGCCGTCGTCGTGCACTACCTGTACGGCGGCCTGCGCGTGACCAGCCCGGGCGCCCGGGCCACCGCCGCGGCGACCGGGCACCTGTCGGTGCTGCTCGGCCTCTTCGTCACCTTCAAGGCGATCGCCTACTGGCTCGACCGGTACGGGCTCGCGGTGAAGTCCAGTGACTTCAAGGCGGCCGACAACTGGACCGGTCTGCGCTACGTCGACGCCAACGCCTACCTGCCGGCGAAGACGATCCTCGTGGCCATCGCGGCGATCTGCGCGGTGCTGTTCTTCGCCACCCTGTGGCGCCGCACCTGGCAGCTGCCGGTCATCGGCTTCGGCCTGATGGTCCTCTCGGCGATCCTGATCGGCGGGCTGTACCCGGCGATCGTGCAGAAGTTCCAGGTCCAGCCGAACGAGCAGGCCAAGGAATCCCCGTACGTCGAGAAGAACATCAAGGCGACGCGCGACGCCTACGCGATCGGCGACACCGAGGTCAAGGACTACCCGGGTACGCCGACTCCGGGGACCAACAAGGAGCAGCTGCGCAGGGCGGCGGACACGACCGCCAGCGTCCGGCTCCTCGACCCGAACATCGTCTCGCCGGCCTTCCAGCAGCTCCAGCAGGTCAAGGGCTACTACGGCTTCCCATCCACGCTCGCCGTGGACCGGTACGACGGCCAGGACACGGTCATCGGGCTCCGCGAGCTGAACATCGGCGGCATCCCGAAGAACAACTGGATCAACGACCACTTCAAGTACACGCACGGCTACGGCGTGGTCGCGGCCAAGGGCACCACCGTCGGTGACCAGGGCGCTCCCGACTTCACCCAGTCCGACCTGCCCTCCAACGGAATGTTCGGCACGGACTTCGAGCAGCGCATCTACTACGGCGAGCAGACGAAGCAGTACTCGATCGTCGGCGGACCGCAGAAGGAGCTCGACTACTCGGACGACAAGGGCGAGAAGGAGACGAGCTACAAGGGCGGCTCCGGCGTCAATCTCGACAACCCGGTCAACCGGGCGGCGTACGCGCTCGCCTTCAGCGAGCCGCAGATCCTCTACTCCGGTGCCATCGGCGACGGTTCGCGGATCCTGTACCACCGCACGCCCAAGGCCCGCGTCGAGGCCGTCGCGCCGTGGCTGACCATCGACGGGGCCCCGTACCCGGCGGTGATCGACGGCCGCATCAAGTGGATCGTCGACGCCTACACGACCAGCAACGGCTACCCCTACGCCTCGCGCACCACGCTGGGCCAGAGCACCGCGGACTCGCTGACCAACAGCCAGCGCGCGGTGGTGGCGCAGGAGAACCGGGTCAACTACATCCGCAACTCGGTGAAGGCCACGGTCGACGCGTACGACGGCACGGTCAGCCTGTACCAGTGGGACACCCAGGACCCGGTCCTGAAGACCTGGATGAAGGCGTTCCCAGGGACGGTGAAGTCCAAGAGCGACATCTCCAAGCCGCTCATGGACCACCTCCGCTACCCGCAGGACCTCTTCAAGGTCCAGCGCGAGCTGCTGACGCGATACCACGTCACCGACCCGCAGACCTTCCTCAGCGGCAGTGAGGCGTGGGCCGTCCCGGACGACCCGACGACCAAGGCCGGTACGGCGGTTCCGCCGTACTACCTGTCGATGAAGATGCCGGAGCAGAAGGAGAAGGACCAGGTCTTCTCGCTCACGACGACGTTCACGCCGAACGGGCGGCCCAACCTGAGTGCCTTCATGGCGGTGAACGCCGATCCGGGTACCTCGGACTACGGCAAGATCCGCATCCTGAAGATGCCGACGAGCAAGCCGCCGGACGGCCCCGGGCAGG
This sequence comes from Streptomyces sp. NPDC003042, assembly GCF_053591315.1. NCBI lineage: Bacteria > Bacillati > Actinomycetota > Actinomycetes > Kitasatosporales > Streptomycetaceae > Streptomyces > Streptomyces sp. NPDC003042. The sequence continues at coordinate 3,062 of NZ_JBSFTP010000030.1, read as the reverse complement.
TGCAGAGCAAGTTCCAGTCCGAACCGAAGATCGCCGAGTCGATCCGCCTGCTGCGCGGTGGTGACTCGGAGATCGAGTACGGAAACCTGCTCGCGGTCCCGCTCGACGGCGGAATGCTCTACGTGGAGCCGGTGTACGTGCGCAGCTCCGGGCTGAAGTACCCGCTGCTGCGCAAGGTGTTGGTGACCTACGGCGGCCAGACGGCCTTCGAGGACACCTTGGAGAAGGCGTTGAACGTGGTCTTCGGGGCCGAGGCTCCGACCACGCCCACGACGCCGACGACTCCCACCACTCCGCCCGACGGCACGACGACGCCCCCGGCCGCGCAGGACCCGACGGTCAAGGCGGCCCTCTCCGACGCGCAGAAGGCCGTCGAGGACGCCGACAAGGCGATGAAGGCCGGTGACTGGGCCGCGTACGGCAAGGCCCAGGACGATCTGGAGGCGGCGCTGAAGCGGGCGATCGACGCGGAGGCGAAGCTGACGGCGCCCAAGCCGGCCGGGTAGTTGGCCGGCTGGTTGCCCGGCCAGTTGTATATGTGCGTGCGGTAATGGCTCCGTCCCGTGTCGTGATACTGTGGTTTCACCGACGCGGGGTGGAGCAGCTCGGTAGCTCGCTGGGCTCATAACCCAGAGGTCGCAGGTTCAAATCCTGTCCCCGCTACTGAAGACGAAGGCCCGGATCCAATGGGATCCGGGCCTTCGTCGTTCCCTGACGGGGCGCGGGGGCGCGGCGGGGACACACGGGGGACACGGGGTCACTGGGACGGGTGAGTTGAGGTGGGAGCGTGTTTGACTTGTCTCTCTGTGGGCATGTCGACAAAACGCTGTAGTGACCTCACTGGCTGCGACATACCAGGTGTACGCGGGTAGCAGGTGATGCGACGATGGGATTTATGGGGGACAGGTCAACTCTGCTGGAGACAGGGCGGTTTGTGAGGGCGGAGGCCGAGTCGGGCACCGAGACCAGTGGGGCGGCCCAGGCCGGTTCCCCGCGAACCGCATTGACCGATGCGGACTTCTTGGACAGGCACAGCGCGGAGGAAGCGTTCGGCGAGGCCGAGGGGGCCACCGACGCCGAGTTGGAGGCCCGCCACCGGGTGGCCGCCGACAAGGGGGACCCGGGTGCCATGAGCGTGCTCGGGGCGCTGCTGCTGCGCCGGGGCGACCTGGCCGGGGCCGAGCCGTACCTGCGCGGTGCCACCGCGGAAGGGGACCGCGCAGCCGCGAACAACCTGGGAGTCCTGCTGCACCAGCGGGGCTACCCCGACGACGCCGCCGGCTGGTGGCGGGTGGCCGCCGTGGCCGGATCCGCCCCGGCGGCGCACGCGTTGGGCCGCCACTACCGCGAACGCGGCGACGAGCCGGCCGCCGAGTACTGGCTGCGGCAGGCGGCGGAGTCCGGCCACGCCCTCGGCGCGTACGGCTTGGCCGACCTCCTGGAGCACCGCGGGGACAAGGGAGTGGAGCGGTGGTTCCGCGCTGCCGCCGAACAGGGACACCGCGAAGCGGCGTACCGGCTGGCGCGGCACCTGCGCAAGGGCGACCCGGCGGAGGCCGAGCAGTGGTACCGGCAGGCCGCCGCGCGCGGGCACCGGCGCGCCGGGCTGCACCTGGGCGCGCTGCTGGAGGCCCGCGGCGAGCTCAAGGAGGCCGGGCGCTGGTACCTCAGCTCGGCGAAGCAGGGGGAGGCCCGGGCCGCGTGCGCGCTCGGCTTCCTGCTGCGCGACGCCGGGGACGAGGAGAGCGCGGCGGCGTGGTGGCTGCGGGCGGCGCAGGACGGCGACGGGAACGCCGCCAACGCGCTGGGCGCCCTGCACGCCGCGCGCGGGGAGACCCAGACCGCGGAGCGCTGGTACCGGGCCGCCATGGACGCGGGCGACCAGAACGGGGCGTACAACCTCGCCCTGCTGTGCGCGGCACAGGACCGCACCGCGCAGGCCGAGCAGTGGTACCGGCGGGCGGCCTACGCCGGGCACCGGGAGGCGGCCAACGCCCTGGCCATCATGCTGCTCCAGGTCGGGGACGCGGCCGGAGCGGAGCCGTGGTTCTCCAAGGCGGCGGAAGCCGGCAGCGTGGACGCGGCCTTCAACCTCGGCATCCTCTTCGCCAGCCGGGACGAGGACCGCACGGCGCTGAAGTGGTACGAGCGGGCCGCCGCGGCCGGGCATACGGACGCGGCGCTCCAGGTCGGCATCGCGCTCGTACGGGACGGCGCGGAGCGGGCCGCGGAGCGGCACCTGCGGTGCGCGGCGGGCGGCGGGAGCGCGGAGGCGGCGTTCCGGCTGGCCTCCCTGCTGGAGTCGCTGGCCCCGCCGCCGGAGCCGGTGGCGCTGGGCGAGCCGGCCGGCGGCGCCGCGCGGACCGAGAGCGAGGAGTGGTACGAGCGGGCCGCCCAGCAGGGGCACCGCCGGGCGCAGGTGCGGGTCGGGATGCTGGCCGCCGCCCGGGGGGATCTGGTGGTGGCCGCACGGTGGTACCGGGAGGCGGCGGAGGCGGGGTCCCGCAACGGTGCCTTCAACCTCGGGCTGCTGCTGGCGCGGGAGGGCGACGAGCCCGAGGCGGCGCTGTGGTGGACGCGCGCCGCGGTCGCCGGCCACGGCCGGGCCGCTCTGCGGCTGGGACTCCTGGCGGCCCGGCACGGCGACCTGTCGGAGGGGCAGAAGTGGTGCGTACGGGCCATGGAGCTGGGCCCGGCGGAGGTCTCGGAGCGGGCGGCCCGGCTGCGGGACGCGCTGGCCGAGGAGCTGTCGGGGTAGTCCCTCCGCGGGCCGGTTAACTGATTTGCATCTGCTGTCACCCTCCCCGTACAGTGAGGTTTACCGACGCGGGGTGGAGCAGCTCGGTAGCTCGCTGGGCTCATAACCCAGAGGTCGCAGGTTCAAATCCTGTCCCCGCTACTGAAGGCCCGAGGCCCGGATCCCATGGATCCGGGCCTTGAGTCGTTCTTGAACGTGAAGAGAAGCGTAGAGAGACAGAGAGAAGGGGGGGGGGGGGGGGGGCCCCCCCCCGCCCCCCCCCCCCCCATCGGCGGTGGTCAGGCCCCGCCCCTACTTTACTGTA
>NZ_JBSFTP010000029.1:0-76469 GCF_053591315.1 Streptomyces sp. NPDC003042 | reverse complement strand
GATATATACACTCTTAACACACCCCTCTTCCCCAACACCCCCCTCTTCCGTACTGAACGCCGTTCCCGGGTCGGGCGCCGGGGCTGAGCGGGGGCACGAAAAACCGCGGCGGGGCCGCGCTCGCGGCCCCGCCGGCGTGGTGGACTGGGGCCTGATCCGGAAGACAGGCCCTAGCCCCGCGCACTCCTGGCGTCGCGCCGCCGCGCCACGTAGCGGAGCAGGGCCCAGATCGCCGCGGCGTTGACCAGGGCGCCGACCAGGACCGCGGCGTAGAAGCCGAGTCCGTCCCACATCGAGGGCTCTGCGGCCACGGACGTGTCCGGTACCCAGTCCGCGGGGAGCGGGTCCGACTCCGAGGGGTAGTCCGTGGGCAGCTTCGTGGGCGGCTGAGAGCCGTGCTGGGGATGGGGATCCATGGGCGGGGCCGAGTCCAGGGCGTCCGCCGCAGGTCTGAAGAACGTCAGCAGCAAAAGGCTGACCGGTGCCGTGGCCAGGATCGGCCAGACTCCGAAGAACCCGCTGGCCCCGTTCCACTGGCCGACCGCGAAGTAGACCAGCAGCGCGACCACCAGTGCCAGGTACGCACCGGGCACCCACATCTCAGCCCTCGACCAGCGCCGCACCATGACGTTCCCCGTTCCGTTCCGCTTCGCTCGACCTGCACCCAGTCTCGAAGCTGCCGAGGACCGCCACCTGAGTACGCCTACTCATCCTGCTCGGCCCTGAGTACCTGGTCAGAGCCGTGCACGGTAAGCACGCCGGGGACACCGCGCAACGTATCCCCCATGTCCGGCACACGGCGCCGGAGGATTCCGCGACTAGACCACGACCCCAGCCCCGAGTCCGCCGGCACCGATGGCGCCCCGCAGGACGTGGGCGATCTCCTCGGGCTTGAGGTCGATGCCGTCGAGCCCCTCCACGGTCAACGGGATCTCTTCCAGCGCGTATTCGCCGCGTCCCTCGGCGCTGAACTCGGGGCCGGTCCGGTCCTCGAAGGACCACGTCGCGATGCGGGCGAGGTAGAAGAGTTGACGCTCGTCGTCGGACTCCATCGTGTGCAGGAGGCGGATGATGTCGGCCTTCCCCGCGATCTCCTCGTGGATCTCCCGGTGGAGTGCTGCCTCCCGGGACTCGTCGCTCTCCTCGACCCCGCCGCCGGGCAGCACCCAGTACACGGGGATTCCGGGCTTGGTGCGGCGGATGACCAGCATCGTGTCGTCCGCGGTGACGAGGACGGCTCGGACTCGTTCGATCATTTCGCTCTGTCTCCTTGGTTGTTGACGGTCTCAGTGCAGCAGCCAGCCACCGTCGACGTGGACGGATTGCCCAGTGATGAACGACGCGGAGGGGCCGACAAGGAACGCCACCAGGGCCGCCACGTCTTCGGGGCGTCCGCGTCGCGGGACGCACTGGCGGTTGATCTGGTCTTCCGGGCGGGCGCGGTGATGGGCTGGGGGGCGGTTTCGGCTTCCACCTCGATGGCGCCGGGGAGGACGGTGTTGACGCAGATGCCGTACGGGCCGAGCTCGCGGGCCAGGGAACGGGTCAGGCCCAGGAGGCCGGCCTTGGCGGTGCTGTAGGCGACGAGGTGGGTGCGGCCGGCGCGGGCGTTGACGCTGCCGATGTTCACGATCCGGCCCCAGCGGCGTTCGATCATGCCGGGGGTCAGGGCGTGGCAGGTGCGGTAAGGGCGAGGCGGAGGGTGCGGGCGTACACGTCGGGTTGGTAGTCCGGGACGAGCCAGCCGCCCAGGGCCATCAAGTACCAGAGCAGGTTGGCGGCTTCGCCGACAGCGGTGTTGCGGCCGGCGAACTCGAAGTCGAGCCAGCACAGCGGATCGGCGATGTTGGGCTCCGTCGGGTCACCCTGTGTCAGGCCGGCCAGCCAGCGGCGGTCGGGGGCCAAGGCGTGGCGGAGGCTGTCGATGATGTCGGCGACGTTGAGCGTCAGCGGGCTTTTATGTTGTCCAGACCTCGCGTCGTTACCCGGTTCAGCAGCCAGGTCGGCGCTGTGAGCGCGGCCCGAAGGCCCGCCCGGCTGCTGCCCATGTGCCCAGCCATGCGGGCCTCAGCTGAACACCAGAGCGGCCAGCCCGAGGTAGATGCCCCCGGTCAGGTAGGACAGGCGGCGGTCGCGGCGCGGGGTGCCGCGGAGCCGGCTGGTGAGTGCGGCGCCGATGAGCGCGTAGCAGAGGTCGAGGGCAAGGGCGATGGCCAGAAAAACCGCGCCGAGTACGAGCATGCGGGTGCGGGTGTCCGCGGGGGTCAGGCCAGTGGGCAGGAATTGCGGGAGGAAGGCCAGGAAGAACAGGACGACCTTGGGGTTGAGCAGGTTGACGAGGACGGCATCCCGGTAGAGCCGGAGCAGTCGGCGTCGAGCAGGACGGTCGTCGGCGTCGGCAGCGAAGGGCGGGCGGCGGATCAGCACACGGACGCCCAGGTAGGCGAGGTAACCGGCGCCCATGTAGCGCAGGACGGTGAAGGCGAGCGGGTGCTCTGTGATGAGCGTGGCCAAGCCGCAGACGGCGGCGGTGATGTGGATGAGGGTGCCGGTTTCCACACCGAGGGCCGAGACGATTCCGGCCCGCCGTCCGTCCTGCACGCTGCGCGTGATGATGTAGATCAGGTTGGGCCCGGGCAGCGCCACCAGGATGAGTGAGGCGACGGCGAAGGCAGCTAGTGAGGTCATCCGCGTTCCAGTGCCGTGTGCAGCAGGCCGAGGGGCGGGGCGCCGAGGTCGAACAGGGCGCTGTGGAAACGACGGAGCGAGAAGGCGCTGCCCCAGCGTGCCGTGGCCTGCTCGCGCAGGTCGAGAATGGCGAACTTGCCCCAGGCGTAACGGCCGTAGGTGGGATCGAACAGCCCGCGCTCGGCCTCGTGCAGGGCTGCGGGACCGGCCAGCGAGACGTCCTCGGTGAACCGCGCCGCCGCGTCCGACAAGGTCATCGCTCCGGTGTGGAGGCCGATGGCGCAGGCGAAGCGGGTGAGTCTGCGCAGCGCGTCCTGGGCGACCGCGACGGCGACGCGTGGGTCGCCGTCGCGGAAGCCCTGCTCCAGGGCCAGCTCCTCGCAGTAGTGGGCCCAACCTTCGATGAAGGCGTCGGAGTGGAGCGTGCGGCGGACATCGGTCGCCGCCCGGCGCAGCGCCCTGCCGTGGCTGGCGTGTCCGGGTGCCACCTCGTGGATGGCCATGTTGGGCATCAGGGTCCGGTTGAAGCCCGTCGACAGCCACTGATCGCTCTCCGCCCTCGTCCAGTCGGCGCCCGGGAGGGAGACGCGGAAGGCGCTGGGCGCGTCGGCCTCGTTGGGCGCGGACGCGAACAGGCCGGCCAGCGCCCGGCGCTGGGAGTCGGGCATCGGCAGGACGTCCACCTCGACATCGCGGTGGGGCACCAGATCATGCCGGGCGGTCCATGCGATCGTCTCGTCGACGAGCGCCGCGAACTCGTCGAGCAGGCTGCCAGCGCCGGGATGATCGGCCTGCAGGGTCCGCATCGTGTCGGCAGGCGCGGCATCGAGGTCGACGCGGCGGAGCGACTCGTCGAGCAGCGCACGCAGGCGGTCCCGTTCCGCGTCCACGCGGGCGGATATCGCGGCGAGGTCGACGGTGCAGGCTTCGGCCGCGCCGAGGAGCCGGGCGAGAGCGGGCCCGCCGAGCGCCGCTGACGGTGGGCCTTCGGCGGCGGCCCGCTCCAGGTGGGCCATGAGCCGGGCGTGGGCTCGGCCGGCGGCAGCGTGGACGGGGCCGCCCTGGGGGTCGAGAAAGGCGGCCAGACCACGGACGAGCGGCAGCGTGGCGTCGGCCAGCGGCGCGGGGACGCGGTCCAGTGCCTCGACCGCCGCGTCCACGGCGTCCGGCCACCGGCGCAACTGGGCCGACCGGGCGGCGTCCCGTTCGGCCTTGGGCGCGTAAGGGCGGTCGTAGCCGGACAGGTCCAGGTTCTCGATGTGCCACAGGGGGTTGCTCCGGTGCAGTTCGAGTTCACCGAAGCGGACCCGAAGGGCTTCCTCCGCGGCCGCCGCGTGCGCCTCGTCGTGCGGGTCCGCGTAGGGCTTGGTGCCGGCGGGGCCGCCGAGGGCGGCGAGGCCGCGTCGCACTCCGTCCGGGGACAGGTCCTGGACGGTTCCGTCGTACTCGTGTCGTCCTGCGCCGTCTCTCGCCGCGAAGACGGAGAGGTCGCAGACGGCTGCCAGCCGGGGGGCAAGGGGTGAGGTGGATGCCATGCCGTTAGCCTCACGTTGCGGCGGCTCGTGCTCCCGTGCCAATGGAGGGGAAAGTGGACCGGAACCGTCAAGCGCCCGAACTGGACGAGTTGATCGACCTGCTGGGCGACTGGAGTTCGGGCGAGGGGCCGCTGTACCGGCGGCTCACCGAAGCGCTCGGCCGGGCTGTGCGGTCCGGGGACCTGCGCACCGGCGACCGTCTCCCGTCCGAGCGGCGGCTCGCCGACGCTCTCTCGGTCAGCCGGGCAACGGTTGTCGCCGCGTTCGACGTACTGCGCGGGTCGGGCCTGGTCGAGACACGTCGGGGCAGCGGCACGCAGGTGTCGGGAGGCGCCGCCGGCCACCGGGTGCCGGCGGACGGGCGCGTGCGCGGCGGTCAGGCCACCGCGGTGGTCCAACGGCTGATCACACAGCCACCGGACCTCATCTCGCTGGGGCAGGCGGCCGAGGTGGGCGGTCCGGATCTGCCCCAGGCGCTGCTTCACCTGGTCCGCGAGGACCTGCCCGGGCTGATCCGTGAGGCGGGCTACCACCCGGCCGGGCTGCCCGCGCTGCGGGCGGCGATCGCCGCCCACCACACCGTGCACGGCCTGCCGACCGTGCCCGAGCAGGTGGTGGTGACCACCGGTGCCACGCAGGCCGTCGCCCTGACCGCCCAGCTGTACCTCGGGCGCGGGTCCACCGCCCTCGTGGAATCCCCCGGGTGGCCGGGCTGCCTGGACGTCCTCAGAGCGGCCGGCTCCCAGCTGGTCGGCGTCCCGCTCGACTCCGACGGGGTCCGGATCGACCGGCTCGCCACCGCGCTCGCCGAACACCGGCCCGCGCTGCTCTACCTCATGCCGACCTACCACAACCCCACCGGCACCCTGATGTCCGCCGGCCGCCGTCGCCGGGTGGCCGAGCTCGCCGCCGAACACGGCGTCCCCGTCATGGAAGACAGCGCCCACGCGGCGGCCCTCGCCCCCGGTCAGACACCCCCGCCCATCGCCGCGAACCCCGCCTCAGGAACCGTGCTGACGGTGGGTTCGCTGACCAAGGCCGTATGGGGCGGTCTGCGGATCGGCTGGGTCCGCGCGCCCCAGGACACCGTGGCCCGCCTTGCCCGACTCAAGGCGCTCAACGACCTCGGCAGCCCAATCCTCGACCAGGCCCTCGCCGCCCGGCTCCTCCCCGCACTCCCGGCCCTCGCGCCCGAACGGGCCCGCATCCTCCGCGAGCAGCTCGCCACCATGACCCGACTCCTTGCCGAACAGCTCCCGGACTGGCGCTGGCGGGAACCACAGGGGGGCTCCGTTCTGTGGATCCGGCTGCCCTCGGGTACGGACGCCCGGGTCTACGCGCAGGTGGCACTGCGCCACGGCGCGGAGGTCATCCCGGGCGCCACGACGGATACGACCGGCGCCCACGACAACTACATCCGCCTCCCCTACTCCTTCGCCCCGGAGACCGCGGCAGCACTGGTCAGCCGCCTGTCGGCGGCCTGGACCGCACTGTCCCGGAGCGGTGGCCGCCGAGGCAGCGCTCAGCGGCACGGCCTCTCCACCGCGCCGCCAGGGCTCGCACCATGCGCACAGCGGCCTCAGACGACACCCCCTCCCGCCGTGCCACAACGTGCCAGTAGGGGCAGTGAGTAGCGGTCAAGAGGGGTTCGTCAGAGGCGGCCCGAGCCGGCCCGGATGCGGCCATTCCAGCAGGTCAGCGCCATTCGCATACCGGAGTGCCGGGTGATTCCCAAGCTTATGGCGCGGGTTCGATTCCCGTTATCCGCTCCATGACAAAGCCCCGGGTCAGCGACCTGGGGCTTGTTTGTTGTCCAGGACACCGTCACCTCACGGGCTGGGCGGCGAGCCTGTGCTCAGCGGAGGGTGAGTGGGGTTTCGGAGGCGACGTGGGAGAGCTTCTCGGGGTTGCGGACGTAGTAGAGGCCGGTGATGCGGGCGTCCTCGACGTCGATCGCCATGACGCCGTCGATCTCGCCGTCCAGGTGGACGAGGAGTGCCGGGTTGCCGTTGACCACGATGGGGGCGACCTCGATCCGCAGCTTGTTCTTGCCGAGGCCGCCGAGCATGTAGCGGGTCACCTTGTCGGCGCCGGCGATCGGCCGCAGCGCGGCCTGCTTGATGCCGCCGCCGTCGCTCACCAGGACGACCTCCGGGGCGAGCACGTCGAGGAGGCCCTGCGGGTTCCCGGTCTCGAGCGCGCGCCGGAACGACTCCAGAGCCGCCCGGATCACGCTCGGGGGAACCGCCTGGCGGGGGCGGCGGGCATCGACGTGCCGACGGGCGCGGTGCGCGATCTGGCGGACGGCCGCGGGGCTCTTGTCGACGGTGGCGGCGATCTCGTCGTAGCCGAGGTCGAAGACCTCGCGCAGCACGAAGACGGCGCGCTCGGTCGGCGACAGCGTCTCCAGGACGAGCACCATCGCCATCGACACGCTCTCGGCGAGCTCGACGTCCTCGGCCACGTCGGGCGCGGTGAGCAGCGGTTCCGGCAGCCAGGAGCCGACGTACGCCTCCTTGCGGCGCTGCATGGTGCGCAGCCGGTTCAGGGCCTGTCGGGTCGTGATCCGGACCAGGTAGGCGCGCTGGTCGCCCACCTGGCCCAGATCGACCCTGACCCATCGCAGCCAGGTCTCCTGAAGGACGTCCTCGGCGTCGGCCGCCGATCCGAGCATCTCGTAGGCGACGGTGAAGAGCAGGTTGCGGTGGGCGACGAACGCCTCGGTTGCCGGGTCGGTGGCGTGGTCGTTCATGTCCGGTCCTGAGCCCTCTGAGTGCGCATCCTCGTCAAGTTCCTTTGCGTCGGCGGGCGTTCGCTCAGACCGCTGCCCGCTGCGAGGTGGCCGGCGCCTCGGCCTGCTCGGCCTGCTCGGCCTGCTCGGCCTGCTTGGCCTGGAGCAGTCGCTGTCGCACGGCACCTCCCGAGACGCGGTGCAAGCGGTACCCGCCGGGCTTGCCCGCCTCGTCGGCCAGGTGCTTGACGACGCCCACGCACACGATTTCCTTGAGCTTCGCGCCCAGGCGGCCGTCGATGTTGAACCACACCGCGACATCGGACCGGTTGGCGAACTGGAAGATGCCATCACCCCGGCCCAGGCTGATGCACTGGGCGGCGAACGACTGGTTGAGGGTCTCGGGCCGCTCCCCCGCGATCCGGCTGAGCACCGTGTCGGCGGCCCGCGCACCCATCGGCATCGCCGCCTGGCAGCTCATCCGCAGCGGCAGGCCCGACGGCGCCGCCGAGTCCCCGGCCGCGATGATGCGTACGTCGTCCACGCTGGTCAGCGTCTCGTCCGTGAGCAGGCGGCCCAGGGCGTCGGTGCTCAGCCCGCTGCGCACCGCCAGGTCGGGCACGCCGAAGCCGACGGTCCAGACGGTCACCGCGCTCGGCAGCTCGCGGCCGTCGCTGAGCCGTACGGCATCGCGGGTCACCGCCGACACCTTCGTGCCGGGGCCGTCGAGGACGGTCACCCCGAGCTTGGCCAGGCGCCCGGCGACCGAGCGCCGGCCCCGGGAGTGCAGGTACGGCCCGAGCTCCCCACCGCAGACGAGAGTCACCGTACGACCCTGCTCCGCCAGCTCGGCGGCGGTCTCGATGCCGGTCGGACCGGCTCCGACCACCGTCACCGCGGCCGTCGCGGGCGCGGCGTCGAGGACCGGCCGCAGCCGCCCGGCCTCCTCGAAGGTGCCGATCGGGTAGGCGCACTCGGCCGCCCCGGGCACGCTCGGGTCGGCGCTGCCACTGCCCACCGCGTAGACCAGGTAGTCGTAGCGGACCGTGCCTCCCGACGCCAACTCCACGCTGCGGCCTGCCGCGTCGATCCGGGTCACGGTGTCGACCACCAGTCGGACGTCCTCGCCCAGGACCTCCCGGTAGTCGACGACCGCACCGTCCGTGCCGCCCACCAGCTGGTGCAGGCGGATCCGGTGAACGAAGCTCGGGCGCGGGTTGATCAGCGTCACCGTCACGTCGCCGCGCTGGGTCAGGCGATTGGCCGCCATGACCCCGGCGTACCCGCCGCCGATCACGACCACATTGGTGTTCTCGCTCATGGTGTGTCCTCCGCTTCAAGGGGTTCGGCCTCAAGACACCGACGACCCGGTTCCTGTGACAGGTAGGGACATGTGACCTGCGCAACACTCGAGTTCACATCGTGCAGTCACTGCACTGCTGTGCAGCGACTGCACGAAGATATACTTATTCCCTGAGGGGGCGTCAAGGGGCCCACCAACCCACCGACCCGGGAGCGACAGTCCACGATGACCAGTGACGATCCAGTCCGCCGCGGTGGCCGTGAAGCACAGCGCCGGCGCACCCGTAAAGCGATCGTCGACGCGGCGGTCCGGCTGAGCGCCGACGGAGCGACGCCGTCCATCGACGAGATCGCGGCCGCCGCCGACGTGTCACGGCGCACGGTCTACGCGTACTTCCCGAGCCTCGACCACCTGCTGATCGACGCGACCGCCGGCGCGCTCAACGAGCCTCCGGTCGAGCAGGCCTTGGCCGACCCCTCGATCTCCGACGACCCCGCAGCCCGGGTGGACGCCCTCATCAGGACGCTGTTGAAGTACTCACCGCAGTCACTTCCCCTCGGCCGCCGCCTGATCCGCCTGACCGTCGATCAGCCGGCGAGCGACACCCGGGAGCCGGCCGCCCCACGCCGCGGCCCCCGCCGGATCGAGTGGCTGGAGCAAGCCTGCGAACCTCTCCGCGACACCCTGAGCCAGGAGTCGTACCAGCGGCTGGTCTCGGCCCTGACCATCGTGGTCGGCTGGGAGGCGCAGATCGCGCTGCGCGACGTCCGCGGCCTCGACCCACAGGCCGAAGAGGAGGCCATCACCTGGGCGGCCCGCGCCCTGGTGGAGACAGCGATCCGGGAACACGAAGCGGCCGGCCCGCAGGACGAGGGTCCCCCGCACACCGGCCGGCCATGACGGCGGACCGCGACCAGAGCCCACGGCAAGGCGTCGAGCTCGCCGATGGGTTCTGATGGATGGAGGCGGCTTCCTGTCGCCGTACGAGAGGTCGTGCCACAACGTGCCAGTCAGGCGGTGAACAGCGGTCGACAAGGGGGCCGGTGAGGCAGTCAGATCGGCGCCGATACCGGCCGTTTTTGCAGGTCAAGCCCTGTTCGACCACCTTGCGTCAACCCTCCCGACCTCGAGAGGCAAGGCGCAATCGCATGCCTGCCGACAGGGAAGGCCCGGGTAGGTCTCTACCTGTCCGTCGGTACCGGGGTGGCCCTCAGCGTCTCCTGCATGATGTGCGCGCCCTGCTCGGCCATCTCGCTGATGGGGCCGGCGAGTTCGTCCGGCATCACGTCGATCGTCCAGACGAAGCGGCTGTGCCCCTCGGTGGCGGCAAGGACCTGCATGGAGGCGTGATGGTGCTTCGGCGCCATCGAGCCGCCGACCACCGCGTAGGCCACCCGGCGGGCCGCCTCGTCGATGTCGACGATCAGCTCATGCACGACGACACCGTTCGCGAAGGTCACGATCCTGGTGTCCGCCTCCATGCGGGTGTCCGTGACGAAGCCCGGAACCAGGCGCTGGTGGACAGCTCCGACCTCGCGCAGCGCCTCCCAGACGTTCTCCGGGGAGTTGTCGATCAGGAATTCCTTGTGGATGTGAGCCATGTGATCTTCTCCTGTCGGGTGACTCGTCAGGCAGCGGTGGTGAGACAGAACGGGTGCCCCTCGGGATCCGTGAGGACGACCCACTGGTCCTTGCCGGGCTGGAACTCCGGCCTCGACGCTCCGAGGGCGAGGATCCGGCCGGCCGCCTCCTCCAGGTCGGCGACCGTGAAGTCGAGGTGGGCGTGCTTGCCGTCGTCGGGCCAGCCGGGGGCCCGGTAGCCCTCGATGCGTACGAAAGCCAGGCCGGTGTGCTCCCCGCCGGCCAGGGAGGCGTAGTCCTCGCCGCTGCAGGTGATCTCCCAGCCGGTGAGCTTGCTGTAGAACTCGGCGAGCCGGACCGGGTCACCACAGTCGATGACGACGGTGCTGATCTGCGCGAGAGCGGACATGACGGCGACTCCTCGATGGCGGTACGGGGTGAAGTGCGACGCCGCTCAGCTTGCTTGCCACGCCCCGTCCCCGTCTTGAAGATCCTTGCGGCGGGGCGATGTCAGACCCCCGGCGTAGCGTTCAAGAGTGCTGACCTCCACCGTCCTCGCCACGCGGCCCGACTTCCGCATCACCGCCGTGAACTGCCGGGACGACCACACCCGCTGGTCACAGGCTGAGGTGCGCGAGGACTACCGAGTGGTGCTCGTGCGCCGCGGCCAGTTCCGCAGGCTGGCGGCCGGCACTCCGGCCGAGGTCGACCCGACGATGGCCTATCTCGGCGTCCCGGGCGAGGAGGAGCGTTTCGCGCACCCGGCCTCCGGGGGCGACGCGTGCACGTCGATCAGCCTGACGCCCGCACTGTGGAGGGTCGTGGCGGGTGAGGGCGCCCGCCCAGCTCGACAGAGCGTGTACGTCGACGCCCGCCTCGATCTGGCCCACCGCCGCGTCCTCGCGTCCGCCCGCAGCGGCGACGTGGACCACGCGGTGACCGAGGAACTGCTCGGACTGCTCTCCGCCACCGTCGGCCAGGCCCTCGACGGAGCCGTCCCGACCAGCGTCCCCGGCCGGGACGAGGCGACGCTCGTCGCCGCGGCCCGGCATGCGATCGGCGAGGCCCACCCCGCGTCCGAGGGGCTTCTGCCGCTCGCGGAGCTCCTCGGCGTCTCGCCCTACCGCCTGAGCCGCTCCTTCACCCGCGAGCTTGGAGTCTCGCTGACGCGTTACCGCAACCGGGTCCGTGTCGGCCGGGCCCTCGACCGTCTGGACGCGGGCGAGGACAGCCTCGCCACCCTCGCCGCCGACCTGGGCTTCTCCGACCAGGCCCATCTCTGCCGGACCATGCGCCAGTACCTCGGCCACACACCAACGGCACTGCGGCGGCTCCTCGCCCCGCGGTCGCCCTGAGGACATCGCCCGCGCAGGGGCCTCGACCAGGGTCTGGCGCGTGCCACTACGGCCCTTACCGCAGGCCGGGTCGGGCGCATCGCGAACCTGCCCACCCCGCGGGTCCGTCCGGGCACCCCCGTACGCGGATGCGGGTCATGTTCACGCCCGGTCAACCTCTCGTCGAACACGCGAAAATCTATCGTGGCCACAGTAGACATCCGGCTGTGACGTCGCTACGGTTTCTCTCGTAGCCAAGATCGAGCAAGGCCCGGAGAGACGAACTGCCGGGCACCAGTACACGCAGTGCGCAGAGCGGTGCGGTGGTGGAGTTCCGAAGCCAGGGTTGTTGCAGGCGGCGACGGGGCTGACGACCGGACCGGGTGGCCCGCAGTGATCAGGGGCTGCCACGAGCAGTACCGCAGTTCGCAGTGCCAGCAGTGCAGTCAGTGAGCGGTACCCCGTAAAGGCGTCGGCTGCGGACGCGCGTACGGGAGTTCGGCAGCGGGGTTCTAAGCCAGAGTGGACGCAGGACGGGCGACGGGGCTGGCTGCCGAAGAGTGGCGCTTCTCCAGGCCACCAGCAGTATCGCGTTACCAGCAGTGCGCAGTACGCAGTGCCCGTTTGGCAAGTGATCGGTTCAGAGGGAAGAACGGAGGAGTTGACCGCCATCAGGATCGCCCGGGTCGAGAGGCTGAGCCCGGGTACCGCAGGACATCGATAGTGAGGTGGTCTCCGGTCAAGCAACCGCGATCCCCGCGCCCCCGGCCGCATTCGGGTCAGGTCCGCGGAAACAGAAGGCCGGCGCAGCACGAGGGCCGGCAGATGGTGTAGCAGTTCCTTCGGGGCCCTGGTGCCATACGGCACCAGGGCCCCTCCACGCGTTCCATAGAGAGGTGCGATGACAGCAGACGACTCGTTCGGCCGTCTCGATGACGACGACTACCCCGCCTACACCATGGGCCGGGCCGCAGAAATGCTCGGCACCACCCAGGGCTTCCTCCGCGCCATCGGAGAAGCCCGCCTCATCACCCCGCTGCGCTCCGAGGGCGGCCATCGCCGCTACTCCCGCTACCAGCTGCGCATCGCCGCCCGCGCGCGGGAACTGGTCGACCAGGGCACCCCCATCGAGGCCGCGTGCCGCATCATCATCCTCGAAGACCAGCTCGAAGAAGCCCAGCGCCTCAACGCCGAATACCGCCGCACCAGCGAAACACCGCAGCCACCAGCCGCAGTCTGACGACTTCGCCTACGGGCCAAGGATGCGGTGGGGACTACGGGCAGGTGGTCGGCCGGAATTCCGTGCTGACGTACGCCTTGATGGCTTCGATGAGGTACCGCAGGGTGCTGTCCGGGCTCAGCGCCCGGGCCTGCGGGTGCGCATACATGTCGCAGTAGAGCCGCACGTCGGATCGTTTCTCCACATAGAGGTCGCTGGTGAACCTCTCCAGATACACCACGCTCACATCGGTGGGGTCGGCGAATTCGAGCAGTGAGAACTGTCCGGAGACACCGGGGTGGGCCCCCACCTCGTGAGGGAGAACCTGCACGGTGATGTGCGGCCGGGCACCGAGGCGGGTCAGATGCTCGAGCTGCTCGCGCATGACCTCGCCACTGCCTACGACGCGCCGCAGAGCCGAAGTCCAGCACGGCCCATAAGCGCAGCGGGTTGCCAGGGGCGCCGAGCCGGTCCTGGCGCCGCAGCCGTACCCGGAGGCGTGTGGCGGCCTGCTCGGCGGTGGCGCGAGGGATCGTTCCTGCGATGACCGCCCGGGCGTAGGCGGGGGTCTGCAGCAGACCCGGGACCACCAGGGGCTCGTAGGTCCGGACAGCTGCGGCCTCGGCCTCCAGGCCGATGTAGGCGCCGTACGGGATGCCGCCGTATGCGTTCCACCAGCCCTGCCGGCCGGATTCCCGGGCCAGCCGCATCAGGTCGTCGACGAGCGGCTGGTCCTTGATCCCGTACAGCCGGCAGAGGTCCCGCACGTCGCGCGGCTTGATGAGGCGGCGGCCGTTTTCCAGGAGGCTGATCTTGGACTGGGAGATCAGCAGGCGGGCCGCCACCTGCTGCGTCGTCAGGCCGCTGATCTGCCTGAGCCGGCGTAACTCCGACCCCAGCCGGCACCTGCTGACGGTGGGATTGACGTTGACACCCACGGGGGGCGTACCTCCGCTCCAAGGACCTCGCTCTGGCGAGCAGGCTGCCACAACCCACGGGCAGCCGGGTCCGCCTCGGCGCCGTGTCGCACACCGGATGGCCCTCTCGCGCCGCACCATCAATTCGTTCGAACCCGCCGTCTCCACGTTCCTTTCCGCAGCCCCGGCTACGGAATTACGGAATGCCGCCCCCTCGCCCATTAGACCACCAGGGGGCCACTGAATCCTTCGTCATATTCCCGCTGACGCGAATGGTGGATTACACGGAAACCACCGGAGCGAATCTCCGGTCCGGTGCAGATTTCTGCGTAATATGCCGGGCGACAGAGAGGCGGTCATGTGCGACCGGACCGTCAATCACGCCACCACCCACCCACAGGAGTTGGCCCCTCGATGACGCTGAATATCTCTGGCGCGGCGCTACGGCGCACAACGCCGGTCTGGATCGCGACGGTACTCGCCATGGTGATCGCCTCTGCCGTGGTCGCGGTGACGCCGAACCGGGCCACTGCCGTCGCCACACCTGTAAACCTCGGAACGGCAACCAGCTTCGCGGTGCTGGCCGGTGCCGAGGTCACCAACACCGGCCCCTCCGTGGTTACCGGGGACGTCGGAGTGCATCCGGGAACGTCCATTTCCGGATTCCCGCCCGGCATTGTGATCGGAACTCTGCACTCTGCGGACATGGTGGCCCAACAGGCCAAGACCGACCTGGTCGCGGCGTACAACAACGCCGCCGGGCAGGCCACGGACGAAGCCCTTCCCCCGAACGCCGGTGGCCTGACGCTGGTTCCCGGCGTCTACACCGCCTCCACCACTCTCGGGCTCACCGGCACGCTCACCCTCGACGCCCGGGGTGACTCCAACGCGGTCTGGGTCTTTCAGGTCGGTACGGGTCTGACGACGGCATCCTTCAGCCGGGTGCTCCTCATCAACGGCGCGGCGCCCTGCAATGTCTTCTGGCAGGTCGGCAGTTCCGCCACTCTCGGCACCGCCTCCACCTTCGTGGGGACCATCATGGCCGGGGCCGCCGTCACGGCGACCACTGGAGCGACCATCGACGGCCGTGCGCTGGCCATCGAAGAGGCCGTGACGCTGGACACCAACCGGATCACCCGGCCGACGTGTGCCGCGGACACGAACGGCGGCACCACCACCAACGGCGGCACGACCACCAACGGTGGCACCACCACCAACGGTGGCACCACCACCAACGGCGGTACCGCCAACGGTGGCACCACCACGACCGGCGGCACCACGGACGGCGGCACCACCACCAACGGCGGTGTCACCAACGGCGGTACCACGAACGGCGGTGTCACCAACGGCGGCGCCACGAACGGCGGCGTGGGCGGCGTCCTCGGCGGCGTCCTGGGCGGCGTCCTCGGCGGAATGACGAACGGCGGCACCGTCGCGGGCCCGACGGCGGGCGGAGCGCTCGGTGGTGTGGCAGGCGGCGTACCCAAGCCGCCCGGCAAGCCCGGTCACGACATCCCGGGCGTCCCTGACAAAATCCCCGGCCTTCCCGGTCACGGGATCCCGGGCCTGCCCGGTCACGAAAAGCCCGGTCACGAGAAGCCCGGCAAGCCCGGTCACGACGAGCACGACGAGCACGGCCGGCCCGGCGATCACGACGAGCCCCACGAGCACGCCGGACCCGGCGGGCACTGAGCGGGCGAACGCTCCACACCCCGAGCGGGTCGGAGCAGTGAGTCGCACGTAGGGCTCACGGCGGGCTGACTGCCGGGGCAGTCGACGGCCCGCACGAGAGAGACGGGTGGCGCGCGGCGAATGGTCCTCCCTTTCGCCGCGCGCCCCTCGCGAAGGCCTGAAGGAGCGGATGCATGAACCGTCAGGACGGAAAGGCCGGGTGGGGCCATGCTGGGCAGTGCCGAGTCAGCGGACGTGAAGGGACCGGAGCCGTCCCGCGAAGGGCCCTTCGCCGAGGACCTCGACGGCGCGTCGCCACAGGCGCATCCGGATGATGCAGGACCGCTCGGACCGCTCGGACCGCTGAAGCCGGAAACCGGAGCCGCCGTGGTCCTGTGTCTGGCGGTGGCGCTGATCCATGTGCTCCTGGTCTTTCTGCACGTGGCGCCGGCGAATACCGTCTCGCAGCTGTACAGCCGGCCGGTCAACGCGTGGGTCCTGCCGCTGTTCGAGCAGAACTGGCGGCTCTTCGCGCCGGACCCGGAGTCGGTCAACCGGCAGATCTCGGCGAGGACCCTGCGCACGGCCCCCGACGGCACCGTAGAGGTGAGCGGCTGGTTCGACCTGAGCGCCGTGGACGAATCCTCGGTCGAGCACAATCCCTTCCCGAGCCATACGACACAGAACATGCTGCGCCGGGCCTGGAGTTCCTACCTCGAAACGCTCGGCCGTGACGACCAGCCGCGGTCGGAGCGGGCGGTGATGATGCAGACGTATCTGCGCAACATCGCGGTGGACCGGGTCGCCGCCCACCGCTCCGGCTCGTTCGACTCCATCCAGCTGCGGGTCATCACGTCGGCCATCGTCGCCCCCAGCGCAGCCGGCCGCAGCCGCCCGGCCACGACCGGCGCCGCGCCCATCGACACCCGTTACCTGCCCTGGTGGAAGGTGGCCCCCCATGGAACAGACTGAACAGACATCGGCCGGCGCGGGCACACGCCCGGCGCGTCGGCCCATGGTCGACCGCATGGGCGTGCTCCTCGCCCTGCTGATCGAGCGGCCGGTCTCCCTGTACGCCGCGGCCGTCCTGCGCATCGGGTACGGACTGCTCTATCTCGTATTCCTGGTGCGCGAGTTCCCGCACCGCGACCAGATCTGGGGTCCGGGCTCGCCGTGGACGCCGACGATGGCGAGGCAGCTGTTCGACCAGACCGGGTGGGTCAGCATCCTTACCGTGTCCGACAGCCGGGCGTACTTCGAGGTCTGTTACGCGGCCGCGATCGTCACGTCCGCGCTGTTCATGCTGGGCTGGCGGACCCGGGCCGTGTCCGTGCTCTTCGCGGTCGTGGTGGCGTCGTTCCACGCCCGGGCGATCTTCATGACGGACGGTGGCGACAACCTCATCCTCCTCATGGCCGTGTACCTCGTCTTCACCGCGTGCGGCCGCCGCTGGTCCCTGGACGCGCGCAGGACACGCGGGCGGGCCGTCCCGGCGGCGGACGGGCTCGCGCGCCGCTTCCACGATTTCAGGCGGACCACGAGCACCGTGGTGCACAACTGCGGCATGTTCGTGATCGCCGCCCAGGTCTGCTTCCTCTACGGCTGCGCGGGCCTGTACAAGGTGCAGGGCGGCTCCTGGGGCAACGGGACCGCCCTCCACTACGTACTGAACCTCGAACTGTTCCGGCCGTGGCCCGCGCTGTCCCTCATGCTGGACGAGCACGTGGTCGCGGTCGCCGTCGTCGGCTACCTGACGGTGCTGCTGCAGGTCGCCTTCCCGTTCGTCCTGTTCGGCAGGCTCAAATACCCTGTACTGGGCATGCTGTTGGGGCTGCACGTCGGGATCGCGGTACTGCTGGGGCTGCCGCTCTTCTCCGGCGTGATGATCGTCGCGGATGCCGTGTTCCTGCCGGACCGCTTCTACCGGTCCCTGGGCCGACTGTGGCCGCGGCGTGCCCGGCCGGCGGGCTTCGGGAAGACGCGGGCTCCGGCCCGGGGCGAACCCGCACTCGTGCCGGCTCAGCCCGGTCCGGCCGGCTGAATCATCTCGATGGTCACTGTCACCCGGAGCGCCCCGGGTACCCCGGGCCGACGCCGCCACACCGGGGCCGGGCGTCACCCGTACGCCTCGCGTCGTAGCCGAAATGATGCGACCCGTCACTGTGCGTGTCAGCGTGATCCGAGAGGAATCAGTACCCCACGCATCAAGAGGAGTCGCCGTCATGGGCGGTAGGCAGGACAAGCACCAGGAGCCGGGCAAGGGCAGTGAGGCGCAGGAGCACCATCGCCCCGGTGACCCCGCGCACCCCCGGCCGGGCAAGCCGTCCCGTGAGCAGGGACAGAAGCCCGGCCAGAAGGAGACCTCGCGCCGCCGCGAGGACGACCTGCTGCGCGAAGAGGACCTGCACGACGAGACGCTCTGAACAGAGCGGCACTCGCCCACGCGCCCAGAGCCCGACCGGTCCACAGTCACCCCGGCCGGGCTCTGTCACGTCCGGCCCGACGCCGACCGTGAGGGTGTCCGGTGCTGTGGCCGCTCACAGCACCAGCTAGGTGCCGGGGACGACCTCGATGAGTGCGCCGCGGCGGTCCAGGTCGAGGACGTGGTCCAGGTCCCGCTCCAGCGCCTCGGGGTCCGCGTGGGCGAGGACCACGCGACCGTACGACGTGATCAGGTCGATCGTCTTCTCGATGCGGTCCCCCGGGGCCTGCTCGCAGGTGTCGAAGAGGTAGCTGTCGAGCTCCCGGCAGGACTCCCGGACGCGGTTCGCCGCGACCACTCCCCCCGCCGGGGCGGAGAGGAAGCATTCGACGACACTCCGCCGCAGGGAGGGCCGCACCCGGGTCCGGCGCTCGAACTCGTCCGGCGCCACCCGCGAGGCGAGGGTCAGGTCGATCACGGAGTGCGAGGAGGACTCCTCGACCAGCCTCGGGCCCAGTCCGCCGTGCATGCGGGCACCCGTCTCGATGAGGACCGGGCCGTCCTCGGTGAGGATGAGCTCGCTGTGGGCGGGGCCGTTCTCGATGCCCAACGCCGCGAGCACCTGCTCGACGTAGGCCACGATGCCGGGGTGGTCGCCGACGTCCACCGACGACATCGCGCGGTAGACGGGATTCCCGTCGACCGTCTCCTTCGTGTAGCGGAACATGTTGACGACGAACGCCGAGCCGTCCAGGGAGACCGAGTCGACGACGAACTCCGGCCCCACGAGCCGCTCCTGGACCAGGACTTCGGTGATGAGCTCACCGGCGAGGTCGTCCCGGCCGAACAGCTTCTCGCAGGCGGCCCGCACCTCGTCCAGGGACGAGCAGAAGAACACGCCGTCGGTGGCGAAGGACTTCACCGGCTTGACGACGTACTCGGCCAGTCCGCTTTCGGCGCACCACGCCACGGCGGACTCGGTGTCCTTGGCGAGATGGTGCGGGATGTACCGGACGCCCGCGTCGCGCAGTCGGCCCTGCATCAGGAACTTGTCGCGCCGGGCCTCGGACGAGCCCGTGTTCGGGCGCATCCCCCAGTGGGCGGCCAGGAGGTCGTACGCCTCCACCCCCGGCTCGGACCCGCAGATGAGGTACTCCGGCCGGCCGCCGCACAGGGCCTCGACCGCCCGGGCCGTCGTGAGGACGTCCGAGTAGCGCAGCTCCGCGACGAAGTCCTCGGCCGGGTACGTCGCGACGAGCGCGGCCGGCAGGGTCCGCGACGTCAGCACGGCGACGGAGTCCAGGCCGTACAGCTCCTTCGCGCGGCGGGCCAGAGCAGAACCGCTGGAGTACGGGTCCACCACCACGAGCTTCCCCGTGCCACCACCGCTCCGGATTCCACGATCGGCATCAGGCATTTTCCAGCACCTTCTCTTCGCTGTCGGCGCGGGGCGCGGGCTCCTCGCTCCGGACCATGGTCATCGCGAGCGACCCGATGAGGGCGCAGGCCGCCGAGACCCACAGGGCCGTCTGCCACCGACCGCCGTCGAGCAGGTCTCCGTAGACGGCGGCCGCGACCGCTCCGCCCAGGTAGAACGAGGACTGCCGCATGCCGATCGCGACCATCTGGCGCGCCGGCGCGAATCCCGACATGGCGACCGTGTCCAGGAGCGGCATCAGGCAGTAGTTGAACAGCAGCCGCAGCAGGTACAGCACGATGAAGACGGCCAGCGGGACCGCCAGCGACTGGAGCAGCAGGCCGAGGACGGCCAGGACGCCGAAGAAGGCGGCGCTCGGGCGCAGCGAGAACCGCTTGACCAGGACGGGCGCGAAAATGGCACCGAAGATGCTGACGATCTTGTCGGTGCCCAGGATGAGCGAGATGTCGCTCACCGAGATGTCGTAGATCTGCGAGAAGAGGACGTTGGCGAACCGGAAGAACAGCGCGATCGACGCGCCGAGGAAGCCGGCCGCCAGGAAGAGGGCCACGAAGTTGCGCTTCTCCACCGGCGCCCGGCTCTCCTCCTGCGAGGCCGCCGCGGCCGTCTTCGCGACCGTCCGCGCCGACGGGAGGCGCAGGACGAGCATCAGGCAGGCCGCCAGCAAGGACAGCAGCAGGAAGAAGCGGTACTTCTCCAGGTCGCTCGTGTGCAGCCAGCCGCTGACCACGGACACCAGGGCGGAGCCGATGACGCCGGCGCCCAGGTAGGAGATGAAGAACGCGCTGAACAGGCGGGTGCGGGAGGCCTGCGGGACCTGCGAGCCGGCGATCGCGTTGCCCACCGAGAGCAGGCCGAGCATGCCGGCGAGGATCAGGCTCAGGACGACGGAGGCCGAGGCGACCGAGGCGACGAACGGCAGAGCGGCGAACGGAACGGTGTAGAGCACCGACGCCCCGATGAGCAGTGTCCGCTGCGACATGTACCGGCCGAGGAAGAGCAGCGGGACGACCGCGACCGCCATGGCTCCGGTGGCGATGGCGTAGATCACCCCCGCGTCACCCGCGTTGATGCCGCGCTCGGCGAGGTAGAAGTTGAACACCACGTCGAAGATGGTGTTGGCGAGCCCCATGAAGAAGGACGCGGCCAGGTAGAAGTAGATGGGCCGTGGGACCGCGGACAGTTTGCTAAGCAAGGGAAGCACGCCCCTGGCTGGATTCGAGTACGTGCCCGGAGTGGCGCTCGATCAGCGCCGCCCCATGGCTCCACGGGCCGTAGCCGTCCCTGGTGGCCAGGTGCCCGCCGCCGGGGACGATCTCAACACTGCTTCCCCAGGTCTCCGCCAGTGCCAGACCCCGTTCCAGCGAGAGGAAGGGGTCGTTGTCGGAGACGACGAGGTGCGTCTTCATCGGCAGCCCGATGGTGGGCAGCGGTGCCTGCGGGCTGATGGCCGGCAGCGTGTCGGCCGCCTCGACATCGGCCGGGGCGACCAGGAGCGCCCCGACGACCCGCCTGTCCCAGCGCGTCGCCGCCCACTGTGCGACGGTCACCGATCCGCAGCTGTGGCCGATGAGGAAGACCTCCCCGTCGATGCCGCGCACGGTCTCGTCGAGCCGGGTGACCCAGCGGTCGCGGTCGACGGTCGCCCAGTCGTCCTGGACCACGCGGGAAAACCCCGCGTAGGTGTTCTCCAGATGCGTCTGCCAGTGGTCCGGGCCGGAACCGGTATACCCCGGTACGGTCAAATAGTGCATGGAATTACCTTTCGAGCCCGAGGTCCTGGAGGGGAACGCTGAGGCCGAAATGGAGCCCGAGCAGTTCTTGAAGCCGTACGCCGTCGTCGACGGGGGTGGTGGTGCTGCTGCCGTCCGCCACGATCGTGAGATGGCCGTCCCGGACGCTCACGCGGCCGTTGGGGGTGGGGATGCTCGCCACCTTGTGCTGGTTCAGCAGGCTGTTGGGCGACGCCGTCGTGTAGAAGTGCGCCATGTCCAGGTCCGCCGCCCCGACCGGGGCATCGACGAACCGGTAGATGTCCTGCCACTCGGCGGCGTTGACGGCGTGTTCGTGGATCGACACCGTCCAGACCGGGGCACCGCGGCCGCGGTCCAGGCTGACCCTGGTGGAGAGGGCGGGGTGGGTCAGCTGCTCACCGTCCGCCAGCCGGATCGGTCCTCTCGGGCCGCGGGCCCCGTATCCGATGTCGAAGAGCCAGCGCTCGGCGTCGAGCGTCACGATGAAGATCTGGTGGGTCGCCGGGCCCTTGGGGCTGACGCTGGCGCCCAGCCGGAGCTCGTAGTCGAATCCGCACTCGTCGAACAGCCGCTGCATCATCCGCCCCGTTTCGAAGCAGATGCCGCCGCGGCGGCGGTCCACGATCGTCTCGCGGAGCGCCTCATCGCTGAGGCCCCGCTCCGCGTTGCCGTGCATGCTGAAGTTCTCGAACGGGACGTTGTACAGGTGCGCTTCGTGGAGGTGCCGAAGGCAGTCGACGGTCGGCTCCAGGGGCGCACGGAGTCCGATCCGGTCGGCGTAGTCGGCGATGAGCTGGTTCACAGGGGTCTTTCTGGTCATGGTCGTGGGGGACTGTCGCCGACGTCAGACGTTGAGCACGAGCCGCGTGCCGATCGACTTGCTCACGCACGGGAGCATGTAGCTGGACTCGGCCTTCTCCTGGTCGGTGAGCACCTCGTCGCGGTGGTCGATCCGGCCGGTGCGGACCTCGACCTCGCAGGTCCCGCAGATGCCCTGCCGGCAGGACGACGGGACGCCCACACCGTTGCGGTTCAGCGCATCGAGCAGCGGCTGATGCTGGGCGGCCTCGAAGGTGATGCCGGTCTTGACGCATTCCACTTCGACGGAGCGGGGCATGCCGCCGGCGGCATCCGCAGACGAGCCGTCGGTGATCAGCTGCCGTGAGCCCGGAGCGCGCTCGACGGCGTCACGCACCGCCGCGACCATCCCGGCCGGTCCGCACACGCCGACGCTGCTGCCGACGGGGATGCCGGCGACGACCCCGTCCCAGTCCGGGCGGCCCTGGATGCCGGTGTCGAAGGTGACGACACTGCCGTTCTGCTCCCGCGCCAGCTCCTGAACGCGTTCGAGGAAGGGGAACTCCTCCGCGCCCCGGTCCACGTAGAAGAGCCGCCAGTCGCGCAACCGGCCACCGGACAGGACCGCGAGGATCGGGTTGATCCCCACGCCGCCGGCCACGAAGTGGGTGAAGGGGGTGGCGTCCTCGGCGGTGAAGTGTCCGCCCGGGGCCGAGACCCTGACGGATGCTCCGACGTGCAGGCGGGGCGAGAGGTGGTCGCGCCGACCGCCCCTGTGGCGGTTGCGGACGGCCAGCTCGTAGCCCTCGTCGCCGGACGCCAGGATCGTGTAGGTCATGTAGCGCGGTCCCACGCGCAGGGTGAGGTGCTGGCCGGGCACGGCGGCCGGCAGCGGCGCGCCGCCGGGCGCACCGGCGAGCCAGTACTGGGTGACGCTCGGTGTCAGGGCGCGCGCGGCCTGGACGGTCGCGGGCCGAACGGTCTCGGTCCTCACGCGATCAACCCCGATTCCTGGAACGCCTCGAGCGTTGCGGTGTGCTCCAGGGCCCCCGCCTCGACGAAGTACTGGAGGGTGGGCCCGGCGCCACGGCGCACATCGTCCACCACCTTGTCGCGCGTGTAGCAGTCGCTCATGATCTGTTCCACCTCGTGGCCGGCCAGGCCGGACGCCCTCAGTCCCAGAGCCGCGCTCGCGTAGTCCGGCTCCAGGAACGCGAAGATCAGCCGCGGGATGTACGGGCCCGCCAGCTCCCGCTCCCGCTTCGTCATCGCGGGCCACAGGAACCGCAGCAGCGTCGAGAAGTAGGAGTGGTGCTTGGCCTCGTCGACGGCGTGGTCGGCCACCATCTCGCGGACGCCCTCGGGGAGCCGCTTGTCCTGGGGCAGTTCGTCGAGGATCGAGGAGATGAGCGTCTCGCTGACGATGGCGAACAGCAGCTCGTCCAGGCCGCGGATCTGGCTCGGCAGCTCTTCGTGGATGCGCGCGAGCTCGGCCGTGAAGGTCGGCGTGTCCGGGAGGGCCGGGGCGATCCGCGTACGGTTGCGGACCTCGCGCAGGATCTCGTACGTGAACTGCGCGTGCCAGGCCTCGTCCGTCACGATCTTGAAGGCGTCCAGCAGCATGTGCTCGGGCAGGTCGAGTCCCGACATGCCGCGACTGATGTGGCCGGTGACCGGGATGACCGCGCTCTGCTCCAGGTCGATCGTGAACTTGAGGTATTCGTAGAGGCGGTGGACCAGGACGGTCTCACGGACGCGCGGCTCGGCCTGCTCCAGGATCGGGTGCGAGAGGGCGGGGACGAGCTCCGGGCTGAAGAACAGTTCTCCGTCGCCTTCCAGGACCCGCGTCGGGCTGTTTCGGACGGTGGCGACTCGCTCCCAAGTACGGAAGCGGCTGCGGTAGTCGGCTTCGACGAAAGCCTGGTCGAGGCGATTCTGGTGCCGGCGGGCGAGAACAGTCCGGTTCGCCGTTCTCGCGAATTGCAGTGCCATGTTCAAAACCTTCATGTGACTGCTCAGGCCGTCGTGTGACCTGTATTGGTGGTGTCGTTGGCTGGAGGATGTCCATCGACACAAGTGCCCGTCAAGCGGCAGAAGTTTGCCGCTGTACGGAGTTGTCCGGTTCGTCATCATTGGGAAAACGTCGAATCGGACAAATGAAAGGCGACCGGCAAATGTTTGCCGGTCGCCGGTCGAAGAGAGCGCGTAAGCGGCAAATGTTTGCCGCTTACGGCCGTATGGGGCCGTGTTAGAGTGTTCGCAATTCCGCCGAACTGCCCTTCTGCTGCGGGGGGATACGAGGATGCGCGGACAGGACGGGGTTCTGCGGCAGCAGCATGACGCAGCGCATTCCGTGCTGGTAGGCGGGGAGGAGCACCTGCGAGGTGACGGTGATCTGTTCGGATGAGACGTGGGGAAGGCTCAGCCGGTAGCGGTGACCCTGGCGGAAGGCGATGACCTTCGGTCCCCGCGCCCAGATCAGACGGCATTCGGGATCCTGCAGGATCCGCTGGAGAAGACGGTCGAGCGACGCCTTGTCGGAGCCAGTGGCCATGGCGAAGCGAAGCATCGCGAGATAAATCTCGGCGTGGTGCCGCCAGTCCAGCATCTGTTCACGGGCCTTTTGGCAGGTCAGCGCCCAGTGCATGAGATTGGCACCCGGTTCGCGCACCCAGGGAAACCAGGTGGCCATCAGGGTGTTGTAGCCCAGGATGTTCCAGCTGCCGTCCGTGAGATAGGCGGGGAACTGGGCCTGCCCCGTGACCAACCGCAGCAGCGCGAGCTGGTCCTCGGCCGCACCCTCGTCATCCACGAGGGCGACGCTGGCGCCGTCGAGGGCGTGGCTGTACAGGACCATCCGCTCGTCGGGACCCAGCACCAATGCCTCGGAAAGCCGGCCCAATATGTCACTGGAAAGCGATACGGAATCCCCCGATTCCAGGCTTCGATACCAGCGCTCGCTCACACCCATGAGTTCGGCAACCTCCTTCTGGGAAATTGCCTTTCCCCGCCGCAGCTTTACACCTGCGTCAACTCGCCAGGTGCGGAGGAGCTGCGGCAACTCCAGGGTCTGAAGGGTGGGGTCGGGCGCAAAAGGGCGATGGTGAACGCCACTTGTCCCCATGGTTAACTCTCCCCGCGATGGTGGTAATCGACTCATGGTCTGACGTCGCAGTGTACAGCGCGACATATGTCTCAGAGCCTTGCGCGAACACCCGCGAAGCCGCTTTCATGCAACCAACTGCCCACCACCCCACGGCGGTTGAAAGAGTGCAACAGGAAAGCAGATCACCATGTACCAGCCGACCCCACCCCACGGCCGGCCAGTCGAAGTGACCCAGGCAACAAAGCGGCGGGTCGTTATTACCGGTCTGGGTGCGATCACACCCCTCGGTGTCGGCGTTCCGGACCTGTGGCACGGGCTGCTCGAAGGACGAAGTGGCGTGCGGTGCTTGGAGGGTGAGGAGTTCGCCGGTCAGCCCGTGCGCATCGCCGGGACCGTGCCCGAAGACCCCGCCGAGCTGCTGCCCCGACCCCAGGCACGGCGGATGAGCCGAGCCTCCCAGTTCGCGGTGGTCGCCGCCCGCGAGGCATGGCGCGACGCGGGCTTCGCCGCATCCGGGACCGTCGGCAGCGGCATCGACCCGAGCCGGGTCGGCGTGTCCGTCGGCACCATCATCGGCGGCGCCCCCGTCCTGGTCGACGGTGACCGCCGACTGCGCGACAAGGGACCGCGGGGCGTTTCCCCGCTCACCGCTCCGATGACCGTGCCGTCCCAGCCGGCCGCCCAGATATCCCTCGACCTGCGGATCACCGGCGAGGCACGCACCGTCGTCAGCGCCTGCGCCTCGGGCACCGAAGCCATCGGGCAGGCCATCGACCGCATCCGCCACGGGCACCTCGACATGGTCCTGGCAGGGGGCACGGAAGCTGCCGTCACCCCGTCGGTGATGGCTTCCTTCGCCGCCATGCGTGCCCTGTCCACCCGTAACGACGAGCCCGAGCGGGCCTCCCGCCCGTTCGCCAAGGACCGCGACGGCTTCGTCCACGGCGAGGGCGCCGGGCTGCTCGTCCTGGAGGCGGAGGAGCACGCCCTGGCGCGCGGGGCACGCGTCTACTGCGAGGCGGCGGGCTGGGGCCTGTCCGCGGACGCCCACCACCTCGTCGCACCCGACCCCTCGGGTGACGGGATCGTCCTCGCGCTGCGCCGCGCGCTCGCCGACGCCGGATCCGTACCGGGCGACGTCGTCCACATCAACGCGCACGCCACCGCCACCGTGGACGGGGACCTCGCCGAGGCCACGGCCCTGCGACGGCTCCTGGACGAGCGCGGAGCGCGGGCGCCCCGGGTCCCCGTGACGGCCGTGAAGGGCAACCTGGGCCATCTCCAGGGAGCCGCGGGTGCGGTGGCGGCCGTGGTCGCCGCCCTCACCCTCGACCACGGGTGCGTCCCGCCCACCATCGGATGCGACGACCTCGATGACGCCTGCGACCTGGACGTGGTCACGCACGTGCCGCGCCACCTGCCGGCCGCCGGCGACGTCGTCCTGAGCAACTCCTTCGGCTTCGGCGGCCACAACGCGGTCCTCGCCCTCCGCCGCGACGGCTCGGACCGCAGTGACCGCAGTGACCGCACGGACCGCACGGAAGAAGGCGAGACAGCCGCATGACCGACAGCACCCCCGCTCCCACTCCCCAGGAGCTGGTGCGCGCGTTCCACCGGGCCTTCGGCCTCGATGTCGGATCCACCCCCGCCAACGTCACGCCGGAACTGGCCCGGCACCGCCAGGTCCTCCTGGAAGAGGAAGTGGCCGAGCTCGCCGAGGCGACAGCCTCCGGCCACCTGGCGGACATCGCGCACGAGCTGGCCGACGTGGTCTACATCGCGTACGGGACCGCCGCCGTGCACGGGATCGACCTCGACGCGGTCCTGGCCGAGGTCCACCGCGCCAACATGTCCAAGCTCGGCCCGGACGGCCGCCCTTCGTACCGCGAGGACGGGAAGGTGCTCAAGGGCGCGTCATACCGTCCGCCGCAGGTCGCCGACATCCTGCGCGAGCAGTCCTGACACGCGGCAAGCGTGCCACCGCGTGCCGGTCAGGGCGGTAGAGCAGGGCGCGCGGCGGCTACGGCCGGGTGTCTGAGCGCTGCGACAAGCGGGTGGACAGTACCTGGCCCAGCGCCAACATGCTCAGGCCGAACATCAGGATGCCCAGGGGGACATGGAGCGACGGCATGTGCGCGATGCCCAGCACCACCTGCACCGATGCGAGTACGAGGAAGCCGGATGCGTAGAGGACGGGGCGGGGTGACCCGCCGCCCGGCCGCCACGCCAGGATCGCGGCGAGCACGTACAGCATCGACGCGCCGTACATCACGCGCGATCCGGCGTCGTGCAGCACCGCGCCGAGGGACGAGGACAGCAGCATTCCGGCGGTGACCGCCTGGAAGAAGAGGGACAAGGTCTGCAGGGCGATCGCGACCCGCAGGAACGTGAATCTGCCCTGTACTGCCGTCGTCGGTGTGGCCATGACGTGGCCTCCTCTTCTGCCTCGCGGCGGTGGGTCGGTAGTGTCTCGGTGGTCCGACGACGTGGGTCCGCGAAATGTGAGGCGGAGCGCGGACCAAGTGCCGAGAGCGGAAGCGGACGAGAAGAACCAGGGAGCGGTCGCGACCATGAGCACACCGTCCGAGCCAGGGCGCGACCGGTCCGAGCCGGGCCTGGGCGCGATCGTCGGTGAGCGACGCCGGCTGATCAACCTCGCCTACCGGCTGCTCGGTTCGCTGGCCGAGGCCGAGGACGCCGTGCAGGAGACCTACGCCCGCTGGTTCGCGCTGTCACGGCAACAGCGGGAGGCCATCGAGTCGCCGGGCGCCTGGCTGACGACGGTGGCCGGCCGCGTCTGCCTGGACGTGCTCGGCTCGGCGCGGGTCCGCCGCGAGCGCTACGTCGGCGCATGGATACCCGAGCCGCTGCCCGACCGTACGGAGTGGCTCGGCGGGCGGACGGGCGGCGGCAGGGCCGCGCCGGCCGACCCCGCCGACCAGGTCACCCTGGACGAGTCGGTGAACATGGCCTTCCTCGTCGTACTGGAGTCGATGACGCCGGCCGAACGCGTGGCGTTCATCCTGCACGACGTCTTCCGGTACCCCTTCGCCGAGATCGCCGAGATCGTCGGCCGGACGCCCGCGGCCTGTCGGCAGCTGGCGTCCTCGGCCCGTCGACGTATCGGCGCCGCGCAGGCGTCGGCGGCTGCGACGGCCGGGCAGGCCGGCCTGGTGCGGCATTTCAAAGAGGCGTGGGAGGCCAGGGACATCAAGACCCTCGTCGGCCTCCTCGACCCCGACGCCACGATGACCGCCGACGGCGGCGGCCTGGTCGGCACCGTCCTGCGCCCGGTCGAGGGCAGTGAGCGCATCGCCCAGTACCTGATCCACATCGCAGACAAAGCCCCTGGACTGACGCTCCTGGAGCGGACGGTCAACGGCAGGCCCGGCCTGGTCGCCCAGCACGCCGGTGTCACCGTGACCGTGGCGGCGTTCAGCCTCGCCGACGGCCGCATCAGTCGCATCTGGGCGGTACGCAACCCGGAGAAGCTCCGTGCGTGGACCGAGAACGGACAGAGCTGACCGGGCGCCATGGATCCGACACCGCGCCCGGTCAGCCGAGGAAGGACTCGGATTCAGGCGGGGAGGGTGTCGACGGTGGGGACGACGGTGCCGAAGAGGTCGGTGATCGCGGTCAGGGCGGCGGCCTGGAGGGTGGCGGCGGGCAGGACGGTGCCGTCCGGGGCGGTGAGGGCGCGGGTGGCCGTGGTCTCGGCGACGACCGTGGGCCGGTAGCCGAAGTTGAAGGCGCCCTGGGCGGTGTAGTTGACGCACATGTGCGTCATGAAGCCGGCCAGCACCAAGTCCTTGCCGCTGCCCGGGGCGGCGTCCAGGTCGGTGAGGGTCTTCTCCAGTTCGGTGAGGTGGAAGGAGTTGGGGAACTGCTTGACCACGACCGCCTCGCCGTCCGCCGGGGCGACTTCGTCGCTGATGGCGCCGATGTGGGCGCGGATGTCGTACGGGGTGTTCTCGCCGCCGTCGTTGATGACGTGGACGACCGGGATGCCCGCGGCGCGGGCGCGCTCCAGCAGGCGGGCGCCGGCCGCGAGGGCTTCCTCGGCACCTTCCAGGGCCATGACGCCGGTGCGGTAGGTGTTCTGGAAGTCGATCATGATCAGGACGGAGTCGCTCAGCTTGGGCGGCTGGTTGTCCAGGCCGATGACGTCGCGCAGGGTCGTGGAGGGCTGGTTCGTGCTCATGGGGTGCCTTTCATGGAGGAACGAGGCATGGAGGAACGGAGGCATGGAGGGACGGAGGCATGGCGAAGCTCACCGCCAGGCGTCTTCAGGGGGTCGGGCGTCAGACGGTCTGGGTGCGGAAGCGGCGGCGGTAGGCGGCGGGGGTGGTGGCGAGCTGGCGTCTGAACGCGCGGTGCAAGGTTTCGGCCGAGCCGAGCCCGGCCAGGTCGGCCACCTGGTCGAGGGGGTGGTCGGTGCTCTCCAGGAGCCGGCGGGCCGCTTCCACCCGGGCGGCTTCGACGTAGTCGGCCACCGTGGTGCCCGTCTCCTGTTTGAACACCCGGGCGAAGTGCCGCTCGCTGAGGCACATCCGGGCCGCCAGAGGAGCCGCGGACAGATCGTCACCGAGGTGGTCGGCGATCCACAGGCGCAGCTCGTCGATGTCACGGCGAGAGGTGGCGGGGCGGCTGAGCGGCACGGAGAACTGGCTCTGGCCGCCCTGGCGCTTGAGGTACATCACCAGTTGCCGCGCCACCGCCAGGGCGACGTCCTCACCCTGGTCCTCGGCCACCAGGGCCAGGGCGAGATCCAGGCAGGCGCTGATCCCGGCCCCGGTCCACAGCCGGCCGCGGTCGGTCCGGACGAAGATCGGATCCGGGTCGACCGTCACGGCCGGGTGGTCGGCGGCGAGCTGGGCGGCGGTCGACCAGTGGGTGGTCGCCGTCTTCCCGTCCAGCAGCCCTGCCGCCGCCAGCACGTGCGCGCCCACACACACCGACGCCACGCGCCGGGCGTGTGGGGCGGTCGCCTTCACCCACTCCACGACACCGTTGTCGATACGGGCGACCGGGCCCGCCTCGGTCATGTCGACCGCGCCGGGCACGAGCAGGGTGTCCACGCGCCCGCCGACTTCTTCGAAGGTCAGGTCGGGCAGCAGCCGCACCCCTGCCGACGTACGGACCGCACCGGCGACCGGCCCGGCCAGGCGGACCTCGTAGCCGGCGCGGCCCGCGGTCTCCCGGTTGGCCAGCGCGAAGACCTCGGCCGGGCCGGTGACGTCGAGGAGATCGACGTCGGGGAAGACCGCGATGACGACACGGTGCGAAGTGGGCATGAACCCATCCTCAGCGCGGCCGCCCATGGCCGCAATGACGATTCCCCGTCACATCCGGACATGGATGCCATGCGTGTGAAGGATCCCCTGCGGAACGCGGTCCTCGACACCCGGTACCGGTACCGCATCGGTACAACCGGCCGTCACGCCTCAGCGGTCGTGATCGTCTGCGCGTACAGGCCGTCGGTGGGCAGGCTGATGTGCAGCGGCTGCTGCGCCGAGTACCCGGTCGCGTAGTAACGGTGCAGCGCCTCGGGGGTGTCCGTGCCTCCGAGTCCGAGGAACGAACCGGCCGTCACCCGGAACACCAGCGAATTGCCGACGATCGCGACGGGATCGTGATCGACCACGGCTGCCACGCTCACGGCGGGCGCGCTCGGCAGGTGGAAGCCGTCCAGCAGCGTGAGCAGCCGGTCGCGGTCCATGTGCGACCAGATGGCCTTGTGGTAGTGCTCCACGTGCTCGTTGAGGTGCTGCACCAGCTCCTGGGCTGCGCGGCTCAGCGCCAGCTGTTCGTCCTCGCGCTCCCAGGGATCCGGCGGCGCGGACACGACGGCGCCGGACGGGTCCAGCAGGCCCGACTCCACCGTGACCAGGTCCGGGGTGCCCGGGGAGACGCCGACGGAGTGGCGGAAGGTGTCCGTCTGGTACTCGAACGACATACGGGTCAGGTGGGCGACCGAGCCCGGCGGCAGGTCACCCGTGGCCAGGACCCGCCAGGAGGACAGCAGCTCACGCGTCACCCGCTGCCCGGCCGGCACGGGCACCGAGAAGTCCACCCGGACCTGGCCGTCGCACTGGCGGCCGCTCGCCAGTCCGAAGTCCGCGCGCAGCGACTGGCCGCTCGCCGACAGCCGCAGGCCGTCCACCCAGCCCGCCGCGATCCGGGAGGCGTCCTCCCGCGGGAGCTGCCGGTCGGGCCGCTCCTCGGCGAGCGTCAGGAAGAGGGAGCCGGCGATGTGCCGGACCGGCTGGTCGCAGCGGCGCCCGGCCGGGATGCCCGACTGGCTGAAGCCGGTCACCACGTCGTCCAGGTGTGCCAGCGCCCGCGCGTGGCGCTGGTCGCGCAGCCCCGCCCGGATCGACTCGCGCCAGCGGTAGGCGCGCAGCAGGGTGAAGGGGCTGACGGCGAACGGCACGAAGACGCATTCGCGTACGCCGGTGAAAACGGTCTCGACCCGCAGGCGCCGCAGGATCCGGTGGTGGATCACCGTCAGCGCGTGGCCGTGGTCGTCGTTGCGGACCACCTCGGTGGTGCCGGTGACCGCCTCCTCCCGGCCGACCTCCGAGACGACGACGGCGCTCTCCGCGCGCCGCAGGGACTCGGCGACGCACCGCGTCGTCTCCCGCAGCCGCCGCTCCTCGTCGGCCACGGCGCGGGGGCCGTCGTCCTGGGCGGAGCCGGACGAGGCGGTGCTGTGCCCGCCGCCGCCGCCGATGAGGAACGGGCCGACCGTACCGTCGGCCTCCCCGGCGACCGCGCCGCGCGCCCACGCGTCGAGGCTCGCCCGCACCTCGTCCTCGTAGTCCCGCTCGCCGATGACCGTGCCGGAGGCGGCCTCCCGGTCCCGCAGGACCTTCCGGATCCGCTTCGACCGGCCCGGAGCGAGGGTGAGCGTACTGGCGACCGTGCCCGGGGAGTGTCCGTCGGACCGCCAGCGCAGCGCGTACTCCAAGATGTGTCCGCGGGTGATCGCGGCGGCCTCGTCGGCACTGGGCCACGGGCTGTCGACGAACCGTGCGGGGCGGCCGGGGGAGACGTCACGGATCTCCGGGTCGAGGACGAGGAGGCCGCTGCCGCGGAGGGTGGGGTCCGGGTCGGCGCTGGGCTGCTCGACGCGCAGGACGACGTTGAAGCGCCGCTCGCCGAGGACGCGTTCGGGGTCCTCGGCGACCTCGGCGACCTCGGCGAAGGGCGGAAGCGCGAGGGCGAAGCGCCGGGACGCGGGCTTCGACAGATCGTCCGGCACGATGCCGAGGGCCGAGCGGCTGCCGGACAGCCACCACACCCACGCGTCGTACGTGCCCTCGGCGAACTCCGCCGCGAATGCGCCGTCGGCGCCCAGACGGCTCGGAGTCCAGGACAGGCTGCCGTACCCGGACCAGGGCACGGCGAGCTCGACGGCCATGGCGGTGGTGGTGGCGGCCGGGGTCCGGCTGCCGAACAGCGCGTCCAGCCCGGCCGCCTGCCAGTCGGTGGCGAGGGTGAGCGGTGCGACCTCCAGGCGGGCGGTGGCGAAGTCGACCGGTGCGTCGCCCACCGGTACGAACCGTCCGGCCCGGGCGACCACCGTCGCCGGCCCGGCCGCCGCCGGCTCGGTCGGCAGCGGGTCGGCCTCCGCGAGTGCCGCCGTGTCGGCCGCGCTGAGCTCGACGTCGACCTGGTCGTCCCCGGACGGGGCGGTCGCCCGGCGGATCAGCCGGGGCCGTCCCGAGTCGGCGAGGAAGACCAGCTCGATCGTGCTGCCGGGGGCCACGTCAGGGAGGGTGACCGAGCCCTTCAGCGAGGCGTCGAGGGTGATCCGTACGGTGTCACGCGCGCTCGGCGGCAGCCCCTCGGTCTTCTCGAAGGCCTTGAGGTACGCGATCTCCACCGGCTGCGGGCGCTGCTGGACGGCAGCCCGGGCGCGGATGTCCAGGACGATCTCGGCCATGCCTACCTCCAGGTCGCCTCCGGCGGTTTCCCCACCGAGTATTCGCCGGGCGGACCGGATGTGCCGCGCCGTGTACCGCCGTGCGGGGGCGCCCGGCCACCAGAACCGGGGCGCGGCGCCGTTGCGCTGCTGGCGAATCAATATATCTGTGCTCGCCGTGTGAGGGTTTAGCGAGCCCCGCGGAGAGGGTTTTTACCCCGACGGGCGGAGTGGAATTGTTCACCCCACACGGACGGCCATGACGTGCTACTGTCGATCTCAGTTGCAGTTGTGGTTCCCAAAACTTCAAGTGCCCCCGCTCGGCTTCGTGCCGGTGGGAGCGCTTTTGTATTTCCGGTCATTTCCGGTCGGGGTAATCATCGCGGCGACAACGGCATCCGCACAGTGCGGAGGCCGGTGTACTGCCCCAAAGGAGATATGACATGGCTACTGGTACCGTGAAGTGGTTCAACGCGGAAAAGGGTTTCGGCTTCATCGAGCAGGACGGTGGCGGCGCTGACGTCTTCGCCCACTACTCGAACATCGCCGCCCAGGGCTTCCGCGAGCTGCTCGAAGGCCAGAAGGTTTCCTTCGACATCGCGCAGGGCCAGAAGGGCCCGACGGCCGAGAACATCGTTCCGGCCTAACGCTGACGCGTACTTCGTAGCTGGGGCCCGCATCCTTCGGGGTGCGGGTCTCAGCTGCACGCATTTCAGGGCTCAGCCCTCTCCGTCGCCCCGCAGTGGTTCCACCTGCGGAACGATGTCGAGGAATCCGCGATCGCATCACACGCGGATGTCCCCCCGAGCTCCTCTCGGTCGACGCCCCGGATTTCACGTCCGGAACGCGTCACTCATCTCAGCACCTGTGCCCACAGAAATTCCAGTCGGCCAGAGTCGCTTTCGCTTCAGCTTTCGAGTCGGCCCGCTTCTTGCAATTCTCCGCGCTGCACACCGCTGCGGGAATTCCTTGATACGTGCCGCTATCAAGGAAGGTTCCGTATGAACCGCATGCGCACGAATGAACGCTCCCCCCGCACCCGCAGCGCCGGCTACGGCTCGAGCTACGGATCCAGCTCCGGATCCGGTTCCAGCTACGGATCGAGCTCCGGCTCGCGTTCCGGCTCCGGCTCCGGCTCCGGCTACGGGTCGAGCTCCGGCGGCCGCTCCGCCGCCCCCCGCCGTTCGGGCGGCTACGGACGTCGGCCCGCCGCCGTCCAGGGTGAGTTCGCCCTCCCCAAGACGATCACCCCGGCCCTGCCCGCCGTCGAGGCCTTCGCCGACCTCGACATGCCCGCGCCGCTGCTGGCCGCGCTCGGCGCCGAGGGCGTGAGCATGCCGTTCCCGATCCAGGGGGCCACGCTGCCGAACACCCTCGCCGGCCGTGACGTCCTGGGCCGTGGCCGTACCGGCTCCGGCAAGACCCTTGCCTTCGGTCTCGCGCTGCTGGCCCGTACGGCCGGACAGCGCGCCGAGCCCCGCCAGCCGCTGGCGCTGATCCTCGTACCCACCCGCGAGCTCGCGCAGCAGGTCACCGACGCGCTCACCCCGTACGCCCGCTCGGTGAAGCTGCGGCTCGCCACGGTGGTCGGCGGGATGTCGATCGGCAAGCAGGCCGGCGCCCTGCGCGCCGGGTCGGAAGTCGTCGTCGCGACGCCGGGCCGGCTCAAGGACCTGATCGACCGCGGCGACTGCCGCCTCAACCAGGTCGCCATCACCGTCCTGGACGAAGCGGACCAGATGGCCGACATGGGCTTCATGCCCCAGGTCACGGCGCTCCTCGACCAGGTGCGCCCCGAGGGCCAGCGGATGCTGTTCTCCGCCACCCTCGACCGCAACGTCGACCTGCTCGTCCGCCGCTACCTGACCGACCCGGTGGTCCACTCCGTCGACCCGTCCGCGGGTGCGGTCACCACGATGGAGCACCACGTCCTGCACGTGCACGGCGCCGACAAGCACCGGGCGACGACCGAGATCGCGGCGCGCGACGGCCGGGTGATCATGTTCCTGGACACCAAGCACGCGGTCGACCGGCTGACCGAGCACCTGCTGACCAGCGGCGTACGCGCCGCCGCCCTGCACGGCGGCAAGTCGCAGCCCCAGCGCACGCGGACCCTGGCGCAGTTCAAGACCGGGCACGTGACCGTGCTGGTGGCCACCAACGTCGCGGCGCGCGGCATCCACGTCGACAACCTCGACCTGGTCGTCAACGTGGACCCGCCGACCGACCACAAGGACTACCTCCACCGCGGCGGCCGTACGGCCCGCGCCGGCGAGTCCGGCAGCGTCGTCACCCTGGTCACCCCCAACCAGCGCCGTGACATGATCCGCCTCATGGCGGACGCCGGGATCCAGCCGCAGATCACCCAGGTCCGCGCCGGCGAGGCCGAGCTGAACCGCATCACCGGCGCGCAGGCTCCGTCTGGCGTCCCGGTCGTCATCACCGCCCCGGTGAGCGAGCGCCCCAAGCGCAGCGGCGGGACCTCCCGCGGCCGCCGCGGCACCGGGTCGGCGGCCCGGCGCGGCACCGGCCGTCCGTCCTCGTTCAACGCCGCGGCGTAGCGCGGCCCGCGGCCCGACCCGGCCGCACCCCGATGAGATCGTCCCTCTCTTCCCCCTGTGAGGCATCATGCGCTGCGTCATCGCACGTTTCCCGTTCGACCTGACCAAGGCCGGCGTTCTGGAATCGATGAAGGGCATCAAGCCCGAGCCGGTCACGGGCGATTCCGTGATCATCGGCCGCCGCCAGTACCCGGTCAAGCAGGTCGGCCAGGTCATCACCCGACAGGACCGGCGCGACTTCAGCGCCGGCGAGGTCATCCGGGCCATGACGGCCCTCGGCTTCACCTGCCGCGGCCTTCCCGAGGCCCCGGCGCCCGCGCGGGCGGCGCTCACCCCGCTCCAGAGGGCTTCGGCGATGCTCGGCGCCACGGCGTCCGTCTAACGACGGGGACGGCGGCGCGGAGCCGCCACGGAACAGCGAAGAGGGCCCGACCGGCACATGCCGGTCGGGCCCTTTCGCGTATCGCCGTGCCTCAGTCGGAGTAGCTGAAGTCGCCCATGGTCCAGGCGCTGACGTCGTCGATCGAGACGCGGTACATCCCGCCCGTCTCAGGGATGCCGACCGTGCCCTGGAGGATCCGGGCGACGTGGAAGTGCAGATGGGTGGGCGGTCCGTCCTTGCGCGTAGGGGCCGTGAAGATCGCGGAGAACTCGCCCAGGCGGGCCGAGTCGGTCAGGACCTCTGACACGCGCTGTCTCCACACGGCTTCGGGGGCCAGTCGTCCGGTGATGACAGCGCCACCGGTCACGACGGTCAGGGACATCTGATTGCTGTGCCCGGACTCCACCATCGCGGCGACGTCAACGAGCAGCTCGTCAGGCTTCGACATGAAAGCCGAGTCTATGCACCGGTGGGCCTCCCGGCCGCTCCTGCGGCGGCCTGCTCCGTTCGAAGTGGATTGCCTGCTCGTCGAACGCAAGAAAATCTATCCTCGCCACAGTAGACATTGCCCAACAGCGCGATTATGGTTTCTGTCGTAGTCGAGATCGAAGAGTCCTGGTTCACCCAGAGGAAGAACGGAGGAGGCAGACACCATCAGGATCCCCGGGCGCGCAGCCGCCGGCCCGGGTACCGCACGGCCCCGGAATGGAAGGTGGTCCCCGGTCACGTATCCAGTAGGTCGGCGCAGCGCTAAGGCCGACAGATGGTGTTGAATTTCCTTCGGGGCCTCGGTGCCGTGCGCACTGAGGCCCCTCGACGCATTCCCAAGAAGAGGTGCAGATGACAGCGGATGATTCGCTCGGTGGGCGGCTGGACGACGATGACTACCCCGCGTACACGATGGGCCGGGCCGCCGAACTGCTCGGCACGACCCCCGGTTTCCTGCGCGCCATCGGAGAGGCCCGCCTGATCACTCCGCTGCGCTCCGAGGGCGGGCACCGACGCTACTCCCGCTACCAGCTGCGCATCGCCGCCCGCGCCCGGGAACTGGTCGACCAGGGCACGCCGGTCGAGGCCGCGTGCCGCATCGTCATCCTCGAGGACCAGCTGGAAGAGGCCCAGCGCATCAACGCCGAATTCCGCCGCGCCGCCGGCACCGCCCACGACAGCTCGTCCTGAGGCGGGCGGACGGCCCCCGCGGCACACGGCAGCCGGGGTCGTCCGTCATGCGAGGTCGAGCCGGTCGGTGAACCGCTTCAGCGCCCTGGCGCCCAGCGGGTCCATCAGGGGGTGCAGCGCACGGTCGACCAGGCGGATGCCGGGGATCCGCAGGGCGCCGAAGAAGGCGAACCGGGTGCCCTCCCCCTCCGCGACCGCGGCCATGCCTCCGACGACGAAACGGCTCTGCATCAGGCACCAGCCCGGCCGCAGCACGATGTCGAACCGCGCCCGCGGGCCCAGGCGGCCGCGGGCGCGGGCTTCGAGGCGTTCCCCGGCCCGGGAGGTCACGGTGAAGGTGCCGATGTCGCTGATCAGCCGCGGCATCTGCTCTTCGAGGTCGGAGGCGAGCGCCCACACCCGGTCGAAGGGCGCGTCGATCAGGTCCTCGGCGAAGGCCGCGCCCGGAGTGGTGCGGGCGATCACCCGGAGCCTGCGGACGGCGTCGAGTTCGGCGACCGGCCAGGAGTCGTTCAACGTTCCCACGCCTTCCGGAAGGTGCGGCGGGCCCGGAACAGCCGGGTCCGCACGGTGGTTTCGGGGACGCCGAGGAGCGCGCTGACGGCATGCTCGTCCAGCCCTTCGAGATCGCGCAGGACCAGGACGGCCCGGTGCGCAGGGGAGAGCCGTTCCAGTACGTCGCGCACATCGGCGGCGAGCTGCGGGTCGCCGCGCGCCGGGACCTCGTCGAGCGGGTCCGCGACGGTCCGCGCTCCCGCACGGGCGATCCGAACGGCCTCCCGTACGGCGATCACCCGCGCCCAGCCGAACAGGGCCGCCGGCTCGCGGAGACCGCCGATACCGCGGAAGATCACGATCAGCGCCTCCTGCGTGGCGTCCGGCCCGTCCTGGAGCGCGATGGGCCCGCACAGCCGCCCGACGTACGGGGTGAGCAGGTCCAGCAGCTCCTGGACGGCCAGCCGGTCACCGCGCTGGGCGGCGCCCACGAGCGCGGGCAGGTCGGGCGGTGTCATGCGGGCCTCTTCCTCCTCGACGGCGCCCCGGGGGCCTCGCGGCCTCGGGAAGGAAGAGGGGGCGGACCGGCCGGACATTCCCGTGACCCGCGTCACATCAGGAGGCCGGGCCCGCGATCATCGGCGGGTTGAGTCGTGCGAAGCCCTCCTGGCGCTCGTAAGGGAAGTGCGGGTACGGCGCCGGCTTGTGGCTCGCGGCGTCGAGGCGGGCCGTCTGCTCGGACGTCAGACTCCAGCCGACGGCGCCGATGTTCTGGCGGAGCTGCTCCTCGTCGCGCGCGCCGACGATGACCGAGGAGACGGTGGGCCGCCGCAGCAGCCAGTTGATGGCCACCTGGGGGATGGTCTTCCCCGTCTCCTTGGCCACCTCGTCGAGGGCGTCGACCACGTCGTAGAGGTACGCGTCCTCCACGGGCGGGCCGTAGTCGGCGGTCCGGTGCAGGCGGCTCTGCTCCGGCAGCGGGTGGCCTCGGCGCAGCTTGCCCGTCAGGCGGCCCCATCCCAGGGGGCTCCACACCATGGCGCCGACGCCCTGGTCGTGGCCGAGCGGCATCAGCTCCCATTCGTAGTCGCGGCCGACGAGCGAGTAGTAGACCTGGTGGGCGACGTAGCGGGGGAAGCCGTGCCGGTCGGAGGCGGACAGGGATTTCATCAGCTGCCAGCCGGCGAAGTTGGAGACGCCGACGTAGCGGATCTTGCCGGCCCGCACCAGCTGGTCGAGCGTGGAGAGCACCTCCTCGACCGGGGTGGCGGCGTCGAAGGCGTGCAGCTGGAAGAGGTCCACGTAGTCGGTGCCGAGGCGGCGCAGGGCGTCCTCGGTCGCCTTGATCAGGCGGGAGCGGGAGGTTCCCGCGTCCGTGGGCCCGTCGCCCATCGGCAGGCCGGCCTTGGTCGACAGCAGGACCTGGTCGCGCCGGCCCTTGACGGCCTGGCCGAGCACCTCCTCGGAGGCTCCGGCCGAGTACACGTCGGCGCTGTCGAACATGGTGATGCCCGCTTCCAGGCAGATGTCCACCAGTCGGCGGGCCTCCTGCGCGTCGGTGGTGCCCCAGGCCCCGAAGAGCGGACCCTGCCCGCCGAAGGTGCCGGCTCCGAAACTCAGAGCGGGAACCTTCAGACCGGACGTACCCAGCTGCCTGTATTCCATGACGGATCCCTCCAGCGAACAGTAATGGCACCGCAGACCCTTTAAGGTGATCTCAACGTAACAGGAGATCAGCACTAATGGAACCGGAGACCCGTTATGGCGCCCCATGATGCCGCCGCCGAGCCGGGAACCGTCCGCCCCGGAGGCCGTACGGCACGAGTTCGGGCGGCGGTCCTGGAGGCAGCCGGGGACACCCTGGCCGAGCAGGGTTTCCACGCGCTGGACCTGGCCGAGATCGCCCGCCGCGCCGAAGTCGGCAAGACGACCGTCTACCGCCGCTGGGGGACGGTGGCCGGACTCGTCGCCGACCTGCTGACCGACATGGCCGAGCAGTCGCTGCCGCGCACCGAGACCGGCTCGCTGCTCCAGGACCTGCTGGCCAACGCCGCTCTCGTACGGCGCACCCTGGCCGACCCACGCCAGGGAGCCCTGTTCAAGGCCGTGATCGCGGCGGCCACGAGCGACGAGAGGACGGCCGAGGCCCTGCACCGCTTCTACGAGGTCCGCGTCCAGGAGTGGGCGCCCTGCGTCGAGCAGGCCGTCGAGCGGGGGGAGCTGCCGCGGGACACCGACGCCGCCGAGGTGATCCGCGCCGTCTCGGCCCCGCTCTACTACCGCTTCCTGACCACCGACGCGCCCCTCGACGAGGCGGCGGCGCAGCGAGCCGCGCGGGCCGCCGTCGCGGCGGCGCGCGCCGGGGCCTTCACGGGCGGGGCGGGCGCCCCCCTCGGCTGAGCGGCCGGGCCGCCGTCAGGTGCGGTCGACGAACACGCTGGTCGACTTCACGCGGGCGGTGGCCCGCATTCCGACCTCGAGGCCGAGCTCCTCCACCGCTTCACGGGTCAGCAGGGACACCACCCGGTGGGGCCCGGCCTGGATCTCCACCTGTGCGCTGACCGAGCCCAGCTTGATGCGGGTCACGATCCCCGGAAAGGCGTTGCGGGCCGAGGTGTACGGGGCGTCCTCGTCCTCGGCGGCCTCCTGGGCCACCTCGACGCAGAAGGCCGCCAGGTCGGGCCCGTCCACGATCCTCCGGTTGCCCTCGCGGCGGGTCGGGAAGCGGCCCGCGTCCGCCCAGCGGCGCGCGGTGTCACTGCTGACGCCGAGCAGCCGGGCTGCCTGGCCGATCGTGTAGGACTCCATGGGCGGCAGCCTAGCCAGGCCTGGCCCGGCCCCTCCCCCGGCGCCGACCTGGACGAAATCTACGGGTTTCACTGCGCTTGTCCGGGTATATCCATCTGGACAGCGACCGCGCATGACGACGGCCCCCACCCCGGGACCCTCCGTCCGAGGAGCGCAGAGCGATGGATCGTACAGACCTCACAGATGTCACGACCCACGAGGCCAGGGCCCTGTCGGTGGCCCTTTTCCGCAGGCTCGCCGAACTGGAGGAGGGTACGAAAGAGTACTCATACGTCCGCAACACCCTCGTGGAGCTCAACCTGAGCCTCGTGAAGTACGCCGCCCGCCGCTTCCGCGGCCGGAGCGAGCCGATGGAGGACATCGTCCAGGTGGGCACGATCGGACTGATCAAGGCCATCAACCGGTTCGACCCGGCGCGCGGGGTGGAATTCACCTCGTTCGCGATGCCGACGATCACAGGAGAGATCAAGCGGTTCTTCCGCGACACCAGCTGGGCCGTCAAGGTCCCCCGCCGGCTCCAGGAGCTGCGGATCGACACGGCCAAGGCGCACGACGCGCTCGAACAGGACCTCGGCCGCGAGCCCACCGACGCCGAGGTGGCCGAGCAGCTGGACGTCACGCCCGAGGAGTTCAGCGAGGGCCGCAAGGCGGCGCGCGCCTACTCCGCGCGCTCGCTCGACGCTCCGGCGCAGGAGGACGCCGAGCGTGACCCGTACGTCGAGCGGCCCTCGCTCGGCGAGGAGGAGCCGGCGTACGACCGGATCGAGTGCCTGGAGTCCCTCAAGCCGATGCTGGCCGAGCTGCCACCCCGGGAGCGGGCGCTGCTGGCGCTGCGGTTCGGGCAGGAGCTGACGCAGTCCGAGATCGGCGACCGGCTCGGCCTGTCCCAGAT
This sequence comes from Streptomyces sp. NPDC003042, assembly GCF_053591315.1. NCBI lineage: Bacteria > Bacillati > Actinomycetota > Actinomycetes > Kitasatosporales > Streptomycetaceae > Streptomyces > Streptomyces sp. NPDC003042. Next base: position 35,728 of record NZ_JBSFTP010000029.1, on the reverse strand, counting down.
GCACGTGTCCCGGCTGCTGAACCGGACGCTGAGCCGGCTGCGCGGCGGCCTCCTGACCGACGCCTAGGCCTGCCGGAGCCCCGGGCTCAGGTGCCCGGCGCCGGGGTCGGGGTCGGCGCCGGGGTCGGGGTCGGCGCCGGGGTCGGGGTCGGCGCCGGGGTCGGGGTCGGGGTCAGGCTCGGGTTCGGGGTCAGGCTCGGGCTCGCGGCTGATTCGGGGCTCGGCTTCGGGCTGGGGCCGGGGCCGGGGATCTCAAGCCACACCGTCTTGCCGTGGCCCTCGGTTCCGGAGGGTTCCCATCCCCAGCTCTTCGCGAGCCGCTCCAGCAGGACCAGTCCGTAGCCTCCGGGCCGCGCCCGGTCGCCCGGCAGCCGGCGGTGCGGGATCTCGGGGCTGTCGTCGCTGACCTCGACGCGCAGCAGTCCCGGGCTGTGCCGCAGGACCAGTTCGCGCGGGCCGCCGGCGTGCAGGCAGGCGTTGGTGACGACCTCGGAGACGAGCAGGAGCGTGTCGTCCACCGCATCCGCGCCGGGCGGCCACCGCCAGTCCACGAGTGCCCTCCGGGTGAAGTCCCGGCACCGGGTGACGACCCCGGCCGTGGCGCCGCCCAGGACCAGCCTCCGTGTCTGCTCGGCCACAGGCTCTCCCGTCTCCGCACCCGTTCCCCCCGGCGCCGCACCTACCCCCGGCCAGGAACGGACAACCCCCATTTTCCCGCACCACCGGCGTCCGAGTCGGTCGCGGAGGGGCGACACGCAGGTCAGGAGGGGCGGGCCGGGCCATTCTCCCCCGCGGAGCGGCCGCCGGGCCACGCCGAGCCGGGCCCGTCGGCCCCGTCGAACGCCGGGCCTTCGGTCCGCCAAGTCCCCCGCCCGGCCCCAGCGCGGCGGAGGAGGCAGACCCGGGTCCACATCATGGACAACTACGCTCAGGACATGAACGCAGAAGCCGACGCCCTCGCCGCCGTGAAAGACGCCGACCGGAAGCACGTCTTCCATTCCTGGTCGGCGCAGGAACTCATCGACCCGCTCGCCGTGGCGGGAGCCGAGGGTTCCCACTTCTGGGACTACCAGGGCAATCGCTATCTCGACTTCTCCAGTGCGCTCGTCTACACCAACATCGGCTACCAGCACCCCAAGGTGGCCGCCGCCATCGCGGAGCAGGCGGCCAAGCTCTGCACCGTCGCGCCCGGTTTCGCCGTGGACGTCCGCTCGGAGGCGGCCCGGCTGATCGCCGAGCGCACCCCCGGCGACCTCGACAAGATCTTCTTCACGAACGCGGGGGCCGAGGCGGTCGAGAACGCCGTACGCATGGCCCGGGTGCACACCGGCCGCCACAAGGTGCTCTCCGCCTACCGCTCGTACCACGGCGCCACCTCCGCCGCGATCAACCTGACCGGTGACGCACGCCGCTTCGGCAACGACAGCGCGACCGCCGGTGTCGTGCACTTCTGGGGGCCGTTCCTCTACCGCTCGCCCTTCCACGCGGCGACGGAGGCCGAGGAGTGCGAGCGCGCCCTGCGCCACCTGGAGGACACCATCGTCTTCGAGGGGCCCCAGTCCATCGCCGCGGTCATCCTGGAGACCGTCGGCGGCGCCCCCGGCGTACTGGTGCCGCCGTCCGGCTACCTGGCGGGCGTGCGCGAGCTCTGCGACCGGTACGGCATCGTCTTCATCCTGGACGAGGTCATGGTCGGCTTCGGGCGGACGGGCACGTGGTTCGCCGCCGAGCACTGGGACGTCACCCCCGACCTGCTCTGCTTCGCCAAGGGCGTCACCAGCGGCTACGTGCCGCTCGGCGGCGTCGCCATCTCCGCCGCGATCGCCGAGACCTTCGCCCGCCGGCCCTACCCGGGCGGGCTGACGTACTCCGGGCACGTGCTGGCCTGCGCCGCCGCCGTCGCGACGATCAACACGATGGAGGAGGAGGGCATCGTCGAGCAGTCCGCCCGCACCGGCGCCGAGCTGCTGGGCCCCGGCCTGCGCGCGATCGCCGAGCGGCACCCCTCGGTCGGGGAGGTCCGGGGCCTGGGCACCTTCTGGGCGCTGGAACTCGTACGGGACGCGCGGACGCGCGAGCCGCTGGTGCCGTACAACGCCGCCGGGAGCGACAACGCGCCGATGGCCGCTTTCGCCGCGGCGTGCAAGAAGGGCGGCCTGTGGCCGCTGACCGCCGGGAACCGCATCCACGTCGCCCCGCCCTGCAACGTCTCCGCGCAGGACGTGGCCACGGGGCTGACGATCCTCGACGAGGCCCTGTCGGTCGCGGACGCGCACATGGCCTGACCTGCACGGCTGTGCGGTCGCCCAATCCGTGGGTGCTGGTGTTCGGATGATCCGTGCGATGGTTCGGCGGCCGTGCACATGGTGCAATCCGTGCAGGCGGTTCGGCCGACAGGCAGGCCGAGCACCAAGCACCTACGGACCGGGATGCACGTCAGTCCCGGGGCGGCCCCGCGGGGCCGAACGGCGGGGAGCGGGACGTCCTTCAACGGGGCGGGCGCTGGACGCCGGGCGTACGGGATCCAGACAACCGGACTCCGTGTTCCCGAGTACCCGAAGGAAGACACCATGAGCAAGCACGTCCTGGCCCAGAACCAGTACGGCAAGGCCGAGAACCGCATCGTCAAGGTGACCCGCAAGGGCAACGACGGTTCCTGGCACGAGATCCGCGACCTCAACGTCTCGGTCGCGCTCCGCGGCGATTTCCGCGACGTCCACCTGACCGGCGACAACGCCAACTGCCTGCCGACCGACACCACCAAGAACACGGTGTACGCCTTCGGCAAGGAGCACGGCATCGCCTCCCCCGAGGCCTTCGGCATCCTGCTCGCCAAGCACTTCGTCTCCTCGCAAGCGCCGATCCGCGAGGCGCAGATCCGTATCGAGGAGTACGTCTGGGACCGCATCCCGGTCCCGACGCGCAAGGAGCAGCACTCCTTCGTCCGCAAGGGCCAGGAGGTGCGCACCGCGCAGATCACGTACAGCGAGACCACCGGGCTCCAGGTCATCTCGGGCCTGAAGGACCTGACGGTCATGAACTCGACGAACTCCGAGTTCCACGGCTACATCAAGGACAAGTACACGACCCTCCAGGAGGCGTACGACCGCATCCTGGCGACCAAGGTCACCTCCCGCTGGGCGCACTCGGCGCTGGCCGCCGACGACCCCGCGTACGACTGGGACCGGGCGTACAGGCAGGTCCGCAAGCACATGCTGGAAGCCTTCGCGGAGACGTACTCCTACTCCCTCCAGCAGACCTTGAACCAGATGGCCGAGCGGGTGCTCGACCACTGCCCCAAGGTCAACGAGGTGCGGCTCAACCTGCCCAACAAGCACCACTTCCTCGTCGACTTGGAGCCCTTCGGACTCAAGAACGACAACGAGGTCTACTTCGCCGCGGACCGGATGTACGGCCTGATCGAGGGCACCATCCACCGTGAGGGCGTGCGGCCGGTGATCGCGACGTCGGACTGGATCGTCGCGTAACGACTCCTCGGTAGCGCTCAGTTCGGCCCGGACCGCGTCGCGGGGTCCGGGCCGCCGCGTTGCTCGGCCGTGTGTGCGGCCGTGTGCTCGGGGGCCTGGCCGACGAGGAGGTTCCAGCGGCCCGCGCGCCCGCTGAGGGTCGTGACGGTCTCCGGTCGTACGTCGAGCCGCCAGAAGGCCCCGGCCGGCAGTTCCAGGGCGGCCACGACCGCCGCCCGTACGACGGCCTGCGCGACCAGCGCGTGGTGCGGGCCGGGAGCGAGGCCGGCGAGGTGCGCCCCCGTACGGGCGATCAGCGCGGCCACCGACTCCCCGCCGCCCGGCGGCGCGTAACCGGGATCCGTGAGCCACCGGCGGACCGCCCCGGGATCCTCGGCGGCGACCTCGTCCAGGGTCCGGCCGGCCCACTCCCCCATCGCCGGCCCGGCCAGGCCCGGGTGGCCGGGGCAGGGCTCCGCGTACCCGAACCGTCCCTGGCGGGCGGCGAGTCCGAGCGCGGGCGTGGCGAGGTGGAGCCGTACGGAAGCCATGGGGCGAGCGTAGAACGCCTGCCCGGGGCGCGAGACGGTGGTCGCACGCCGTGGTGTTCAAGCGGCTCGCGCGGTACGGTCTCGGACGACATGACGAAGGTATGACGGAAGTACCGGTGAGAATCCGGCACGGTCGCGCCACTGTGAATCCTCCCGCGGCACTGGGGAGGGAAGTCAGACCCGCCACCTTCTTCGAGAGCACCACTGACCGGGACGCGTGTTCCCTCTGGAGGTTCTGCCATGGCCCACTCCGCCGTGCCCACGACGGCTCCCGCCGCCGTCACCCCGATCTCCCTCTCCGCGCTGGCTCCATGGGCCGCCTTCGCGGGCGTGGTCATCCTGACCCTGCTGTACTTCGTCGGCGTCGAACAGGGCGCCACCGCCGTCTTCGAGGGCGAGACCGTCCACGAGTGGCTGCACGACGGGCGCCACCTCCTCGGATTCCCCTGCCACTGATCCCTGCTGATCTCAACCACGCAAGGGATCCACGTGAATTCCACCTCTCCTCCGTCCACTTCTCCTCCGTCCGCCTCTCCTCCGTCCACCTCTCCGCAGTCGGTGTCGCCGCAGTCGGTCTCGCCGGGTGCGCTGCTCGTGCGGGGCATGCTGGCCGGTCTGGCCGCCGGTGCGGTCGCCTTCCTCGTCGCCTACCTCCTGGGTGAATCCCAGGTGGAAGCGGCCATCGCCATCGAGGAGGCGGGCGCCGCCGTGGGCGGCCACGACCACGGCGATGAACCCCCGGTCAGCCGGGCCCTCCAGGCCACGGCCGGCCTCGGAACCGGCGTCCTGCTCTACGGAGTCGCGCTCGGCGGAATCGCCGCGCTCGTCCACTGCTTCGCCCTGGGCCGCATCGGACGCTTCGGCCCCCGGGCCACGGCGGCCCTGGTCACCGGAGCCCTGTTCGTCACCATGACCCTGGTGCCGTTCTTCAAGTACCCCGCCAACCCGCCCGCCGTCGGAGACCCCGACACGGCCGCCCGGCGAACCGCTCTCTACCTGTTGATGATCGCGCTCAGCGCGCTGCTGGCGGCGGGCGCGCTGGTCCTGGGCCGGCGGCTCGCGCCGGGCCTCGGCAACTGGAACGCCTCGGTCGTCGCCTCGCTCGCCTTCGTCGCGGCGGTCGGAATCTCGTACGCGTTCCTGCCGGCGGTCGACGAGGTGCCGAGCGGCTTCCCGGCGGCGCTGATCTGGCAGTTCCGCATCGCGTCCCTGGCCATCCAGGCCGCGCTGTGGGCGACTTTCGGCCTCGTTTTCGCGTTTCTAGCCGAACGCGCCCTTGTCCCCGCCGTCACACCCAAGGAGGCTGAGCAGCCGACACGTTGAAGGTGGGAGCCGGGACATGCAGACCGCGATCTGGCAATGGCGGGGCTGGACCGGCGCCGCACCGTTCTGGCTGAACTCGCTACTTCTGCTCGTGGCGCCCTTCACCGCCGCCACCCTGCTCGCCCAGATCGGTGTCATCACCGCCCTGGCCGCGCTCGGCGGCCTGGCCCGCCAGCTGTGGTTCGGTGACTACGGCCACTCCGCGATGCATATCGCCGCCGCCCTCATGGGGGCGGCGGCTGTGGCGGTCGTAGTGGTCTGACCGCTGCCGGGCCTCACTCGCGGGGGGTGTCTTCGTCCGCCGGTCGGGGGCTTCTCGGCGCTCGGCCGGGAATGTCCCGGCGTGTCGGGGCACAGAGCGGGCATGAGTGGTGCGCGGTTCGCACGGACGGTGTCGGCGAGGGTCCTGACGGTGGCCTGCGTCGTCCTGCTGTGCCTGTTCGGTGCGGGTCCGGCGGCCACGACCGCCATGGAGTCCCGCGCCGCGTCTTCCGCCTCGTCCGCTCCGGCCGAGCCCACCGAAGGGCAGTCGGATCCGGCCTCGGATCCCGAGGCACGGGCCGCCCTGCGGACGCTCACCCGCGCGACGCCGACCGTGCCGCGGCTGCCGCCGAGGATGTTTCACGTGAAACATGCGGGTCCGGCGTCCCGCGCGACCTTCTGCGAGGCGGCCGTACCGGCCCTGTCCTGTCGAGCGGTACGGAGTGTGGTCCTGCGCTGCTGAGCGGACCGAGCAGCAGCGCGCATCCCCCCACACCCCTTCGCACCACCGTGAGGTTCCGCCATGCCCATCGACCCGTACACAGCGCTGAACGCCATGATCCGCGCCGAGGCCGCCCGCTTCGCACCGCCGACCCGGCGGGCGGAGCAGCCGGCGCCCGAGGCCGCCACGGCCGAAACTGAAGCACAAGCCGAGGCTGAACAGCACCAGAACACGGCTGACTCGACCGCATAGCGCTGAAGCGGACGGGCGCCGGTTCCCGGACGGGAACCGGCGCCGCGCCGACCGCTCAGTCCTCGCGCGTGTAGTAGCGGTAGAACGCGATGAGCCCGACGCCCGCGCCGACGAAGAGGCCGATCGTGGTGGCGCGGAGCACGGAGGAATTGGTGAGACTGTGCAGATAGCCCGCGGCGATGCCGGCGAAGGCTCCGTAAGCGGTCGCGTGCATCTCCCGTTTCAGCCTGGGGCCGATCCGGGCGAGGGCGAACACGCAGGCGGCGAAGAGGACGCCGCACAGGATCCCGTAGAGAACGTTGCCCGCGTCGACCGGGCCCATCTGGCGCGCGATGAAGGCCGCCCAGACCCCGTAGACGAGGCCGAGCAGCAGCGGGCCGACCAGGGCGCTCCGGCTGATGTGGTGCGCGTCAGCCGATCTCGTCGGGCGGTGCCCCCGGGGGGCGGTGGGTGCCGCGTGTGCCATGGCGGGGCTCCTCTCTTCCATCCTCCAGAGCACACCCGCCACCCCCGGGCGGCAAGTGGATCACCCGGTCGGGCGGCACCCGGCCGGGCATCCACGCCACCCCCTCGCAGCAACAAGGGTGGCGCCGCGCACCGCCCCGCCGTTCCCTGGTGACGTGCGCACCTTCCTGTCGGCGGTCCTCATCGTGCTCGTGGCGCTCCTCGTGCCCGCGAGCGCCGTCGCGTACTGGGCCGACCACGAGTTGGGCGACGCCGACCGCTACACCGCCGCCATGTCCCCGCTCGCCGCCGACCCGGCCGTGCAGGGCGTGGTCGTCACCCAGGCCACCCGCGCCCTGGCCGGACAGATCGACGCGGGCCCCTTCCAGGGTGGCGTGGACGCGCTGATCGGTGAGGCCCTGAGGTCCTTCGCGGAAACCTCCGCCTACCGAACGGCCTGGGACGCCGCGAACCGCGCCGCGCACGCAGCCTTCCTCAAGGCACTCACCACCGGCCACGGGGACGCCGTCACGATCGACCTCGCGCCCGTCATCGCCCAGGTCAAGGGGGAACTGGTCGCCGACGGGGTGCCGTTCGCGGACCGCATCCCGGAGACCCACGTCTCGGTGAAAGTCATGGAGTACGACAACCTCGGCGCCCTCCGGGAAGGCTTCCGCATGCTCCAGATCGCCGGCGTCTGGCTTCCCGTGCTCACCTTGGTGCTCGCCGCGGCGGCCATCGGCGTCGCCGTCCGGCGGCGGCGCGCCGTCCTCGCCACGGGCATCGGGCTCGCCGTCGGGGCCGGGCTGCTCTGGCTCGCGGTGCGCCTGTGCCGCAGGCTGACCCTGGACGACCTGCCGCCCGACATCGACCGCCGGGCCGCCGCGGCCGTGTACGACGCGCTCACGGCGTTCCTGCGGACCACCGCCTGGGTGGTCCTCGCCGTGGGACTCGCCGCCGCGCTGGCCGCATGGCTGATGGGCCGGGTGCGACGCACCCCATAAGCTCGGAAGGTACCCAACCTCCGCAGAACTCCCCAGAAGAACCGATTCGCGAGCGGCGACACGGAAGCGGAATGACCACCGAACGACGCACCGATCACATACCGCCCGAGCGGCCCCGGCCGAATCCTCTGGTTCCCCCCGCCTGGCTGCTCGCGGGCCTGCGGCCGAGCAGCGCCCCCATCCCCTGGGCCGCCGTCGTCCGTGCCGGCATCGCGCTGGCCGCGCCGCTGGCCGTCGGTTTCGCCCTGGACGAGCCCGAGTACGGCGCGCTCGTCTCCATGGGCGCCCTGGCCGGGGTGATCGGCGACACCGCCGACGCGTACCGGATGCGGATCCTGAACATCGCCGTCCCGCAGCTCTTCGGCGCGATCGGGGTCGCCCTGGGCACCCTCGTCTTCGGGCACGGCTGGATCGCCGTCGGCGTCCTCACCCTGATCGCCCTCGTCTCCGGAATGATCTCCTCCATCGGCTCGGTCGCCTCCGTGTCAGGGCTGCTGCTCCTGCTCAACGCCGTCGTCGGCGCGGGCCTGCCGATGCCCGAGCCGTGGTGGACGGCGCCGCTGCTGCTGACCACCGGCGGCCTGTTCGTGCTCGCGCTGACCCTGCTGGGCTGGCCGTTGCGCGGACGGCAGCCCGAGCGGGAGGCCGTCGCGGGCGCCTACCGGGCCCTGGCGGACACCCTGGAGACCGCGGGCGGCCCCGACTACGAGGAACACCGCCGGGAGGTCACCCTCGCCTTGAACCACGCCTACGACCTCGTCCTGGGCCGCCGGGCCCGGGTGCACGGGCGCAGCCCCGCGCTGGTGCGGCTGCTCGCCCAGCTGAACGTGCTGATCCCGCTCGTCGAGGCCGCTCCCGCCGCACACCTGCGCGGCCGTCCGCTGCCGCCCGGGATCCCGGCGGCCGTACGGGAACTGGCCACCGCCGTGGAAGAGGGCCGCACCGGGACCCCCGTCCTCACCCTGCCCACACCGCACAGCCAGTCGGAGCGGGCCGTCGACACCGCACTGCGTCATGCCGCGAACATCGTCCACCTCGCCGAACCGGACCCCTACAACGTCGACGACCGCCTCGGCCGGCCCGCCGCCCTGGGCGTCCGGGCCCGGCGGGCCGTGCGCGACATGATGCTGTCCGAGGCCTCCTGGCGGTACGGGCTCCGCCTCGCCCTGTGCATCGGCCTCGCGCAGTCGCTCGTGTCGCTCATCGAGGTGGAACGTTCCTACTGGGTCGCCCTGACCGTGACCTTCGTCCTCAAACCGGACTTCGGCTCCGTGTTCTCCCGGGCCGTCCTGCGCGCCCTGGGAACGGCGGCCGGGCTCGTCCTGGCGGCCGCCGTCCTCGCGGAGGTGCCGCGCGGCTGGTGGGACGTGCCGGTGATGGTGGGGCTCGCCGCGCTGATCCCGGCCTTCTCCACGAAGGGGTACGCCTTCCAGACCGCCGCGATCACCCCGGTGATCCTGCTGCTGTCGGACCTGCTCAACCACCAGGGCTTCGACCTCATCCGGCCGCGGCTGCTGGACAGCCTGATCGGCTGCGCCATCACCCTGATCGCCGGCTACCTGTTGTGGCCCGAGAGCTGGCACACCCGGATCGGGGACCGGCTCGCCGACGCCGTGGACGACGCCGCCCGCTACGTGGAACGGGCCTTCTCCCCCGTCGCGGACGAGGCCGCGCTGCGGGCCGTCCGGCAGTCCCGGCTCCAGGCCCGGCGCCGGATCTACCGGGACCTGTCGGACGTACGGAGCGAGTTCCAGCGGGCCCTGACCGAGCCCCCGCCCACCGGGGCGCGGGCCGCCGCGTGGTGGCCGCTGGTGGTCGCCGTGGAGCGCATCGTGGACGCCACCACCGCGGCGCGGGTCCGGGTCAACCACGGCGCGCGGGCCCCCGGCGGTGAGGAGGTGGCGGCGATCACCGATTCGCTGCGCGCGCTGGCCGAGCGGGTACGCAGTGACCAGAGCCCGGCGGAGGCCCGCGGGCCGCTGCCGGGGGGCGCGGAGGACTCCGTACTGGCCCCGGTCCGCCAGGAGATCGCGGCGGCCCGTGCCATTGCCTGGTCGGGGCCGTAGGGGGACCTTGCCCTGGCCGGGCCTTTGCCCTGGCCGGGCGGGGTGTGGTTGGGGCCGGTGCCGGTGCCGGGGTGGGGTGTCGTCCGGGACTGCATGATTTATGGCGCCTGATCCGGGTCACAGGGGTGAGACCTCGGTCGCGCCACACATCACGTTTTACGTCCCGGCCAACACCCCACCCCGTCCCCGTCCCCGGCCTGGTGTCCCCCGTATGGCCGGTCGGTCAGGGCGCCATGGGGACGGGCGGGGGAGCATCGGGGTATGAGGCCCCCGTTTCGGCTCCTGGTGCTGGCCGTGCTGGTGGCGGGCGCGGGCGGGTGTGCGGATGTGGAAGGGCTGCAGAGCGAGGGCGACCTGGGCACGGTCCGGGCGCCGCAGAGCCTGTGGAAGGACATCCGCCCCGACCCGCCCGGCCCGGGCCAGCGGCCGGGGACGGCGGCCGTCGTGCCCGGCCTGCCCAAGGCGGCCGGGCCTTCCATGCGCGGGGTGGACGCGTTGGCCGTCGTACGCGCCGACATCACGGCGGACCTCGCCCAGGACGGCGGCACCGGACGGCTCGTCGACCCCCGGGCCGCCCGACGGCTCGCCCTCTGCACACAGGCTGTGGACGGCGGCCCCGACTGTCCCGTGCGGCCCGGCGTCCTGCACGACCTGACGGGCAATGGCGAGGCGGAGCTGATCACCGCCCTGGACATCGACGGCCGGCTCAGTGAGCTGCGCGTCTACACCGTCCAGGACGACGGCCGCATCGCCCGGATCCTGTCCCGGCGCGGGGTGCTGGAGGGTGTCGAGGTGGCCGCCGAGCACCTGGCGGTCCGCGAGCCGACCTCCAACCCGGCGTACATCTCCATCTCCGACTACGTGTGGGACCCGAAGGCCGGGATCATGAACCTGTCCCAGCTCACCCTCGACGACTGCCCGAGCGGGGGTGGGCGATGCGGGCCCTGAGCAGTCTGCGGTGGAAGATCGCCCTGACCACGACGGCGGTGTGCTGCATGGTCGCCGCCGCGCTGGGGATCCTGGTGCACAACGTCGTCTCCCGGCAGATCGTCGGAGAGGTCCGCAAGGACGTGGCCCGGGACCTGGAGCACGCCCTCGCCCACTACCAGTACGGCACCACGCACGGCGATGTGAACGTCGCCCTGGACCCGCCCGCCCTGCCGCGCCCGCTGCGTGAGCTGGTGGGGCGCGGGGAGACCGGCAGCATGGTCGGCGAGTACGGGGGAAAGCCGGTCATGTGGGCTGCCGGACCCGTGGACCGGACCGCCCTGGCCGTCTGGGTGCCCTACGACAGCACCCGTGCACGGCTGCGGGACATCGACGCCGCGATCCTCGCCTCCTCGGCGCTCGCGGCCGGGGTGGTGGCCCTGGCCGGTCTGTTCCTCGCCAACCGGATCAGCCACCGGCTCGCGACGACGGCCGCCGTGGCCCGCCGGATCAGCGCCGGGGATCTCGACGCCCGGGTGGACTTTCCCGCCGACGGGGACGAGCCGCGGGCTCTCGGATCCCGGGACGAGGTGCGGGACGTGGCGCACGCACTGGATTCGATGGCCGGTTCGCTCCAGGAACGGCTGGAGGCGGAGAAGCGGTTCACCGCGGATGTCGCGCACGAGCTGCGGACCCCGCTGACGGGTTCGCTGGCCGCCGCGGAGCTGCTGCCGGAAGGTCGGCCGAAGGAAATGATCAACGACCGGCTCAAGGCCATGCACCTGCTCACCGAGGATCTGCTGGAGATCTCCCGGCTGGACTCCGGCGTGGAACGGGCCGACCTGGCCCGGGTGGAGCTGGGCCGGGCGGTACAACGGGCCGTCGCCGCGACCCGGCTGGCCGCCTCGGTCCAGGTCGTGCGGGACACGGTGGTGCTCACCGACCGGCGGCGCCTGGACCGGATTCTGGCCAACCTGCTGGTCAACGCCCACAAGCACGGGCAACCGCCGATCGAGGTGACGGTGCGGGGCCCGGTGGTGGTGATCCGCGACCACGGGCCCGGCTACCCGGCCGAGCTGATCGAACAGGGCCCGCAGCGCTTCCGCACCGGAGACCCCGGACGCGGCCGGGGCCACGGGCTGGGCCTGACGATCGCGGCGGGCCAGGCGGCGGTGCTGGGGATCGACCTGAGCTTCGCCAACGCCCCGGACGGGGGCGCCGTGACCACGCTCCGGCTACCGGTGGGGCGGCTGGGGGAGGGGAGTTGAGGTGAGGGGTGCGTGTTTCACGTGAAACACGCACCCCCCTCAACTGCGGGTGTCAGACACCGATGTTGCGGCCGTCCTTGCGCCAGACCGACACGACCGCCGGGCGGACGAGCTTGCCGGGACCGTCGGGCCACACCGACTTCGGCGTCTCGACGGACGCGCCGTCGATCTCGCCCGGGTGCTGGACGGCGACCAGGACGCGCTTGTCCTGGATGATCGGCCCACAGGTCTCGGCGCCGGCCGGGACGGTCAGGAACTGCTTCAGCTCGCCGCGCCGGTCACCGGCGGTCGCGACACCGAACAGGCCGTCGTGCGTGCCGAGCTGGTTGCCGTCCGTGGAGATCCACAGGTTGCCGTGCGGGTCGAAGGCCACGTTGTCCGGGCAGGAGATCGGGCTGACCTTGTCCTTCGGGAAGCCCGCGAAGTACGTGGACGGGTCGTTCGGGTCACCCGCGACCAGGAAGAGCCGCCAGGCGAAACCGTCGCTCGTCGGGTCGTCGAAGTTCTCGGCGAGCTCCAGGATCTGGCCGTGCTTGTTGCTGTTGCGCGGGTTGGCCTCGTCCGCCGGGGCCTTGCCCGCCGCGCCGCGGTCCTTGTTGTTGGTCAGCGCGACGTAGACGCGGCCGGTGCGCGGGGACGGCTCCACGTCCTCGGGGCGGTCCATCTTGGTGGCGCCCACCTTGTCGGCGGCCTGGCGCGTGAAGACGTACACCTCCTCGGCGGTCATGCCCTCGACGTGCGAGACGTTGCCGGTGGCCAGCTTGATCCAGATGCCGGAGCCGTCGAACTCGCCGTCGGCGGGGAGCTTGCCCGAGCCGTCGATCTGGCCCGCCGGGGCGTCACCGGTGAGCTTGGCGACGTAGAGGGTGCCCTCGTCGAGCAGCGTGAGGTTGTGCTCCTTCGCCGTACGCGAATTGCCCTTCTTCATCTGCTTCGACGAGACGAACTTGTAGAAGTAGTCGAAGCGCTCGTCGTCGCCCATGTAGATGACGGGGCGGCCGTCCTCGGTCAGGCGGGGCTGCGCGGCCTCGTGCTTGAAGCGGCCGAGCGCGGTGTGCTTGCGCGGGGTGGAGTTCGGGTCGTACGGGTCGAGCTCGACGACGTAACCGAAACGGTGGGACTCGTTGGGCTCCTGGGTGACGTCGAAGCGCTTGTCGAACCGCTCCCACTTGCGCTCCGAGGCCGCGCCGGTGATGCCGTAGCGCTTGAGGCGCGCGGCCTGGACCGGGTCGGTGACGCCGGCGCCGTTGGCGAAGTACTGGTTGAAGTTCTCCTCGCCCGACAGGATCGTGCCCCAGGGGGTGGTGCCGCCGGCACAGTTGTTGAGGGTGCCGAGGACCTTGGTGCCGGTCGCGTCGGCGGAGGTCTTCAGCAGGGCGCCGCCCGCGGCGGGACCGGTCAGCCGGAACTCGCTGGTGGCGGTCAGGCGGCGGTTGAGCTGGTGGCGGGTGACCGCGGTCAGCCTGCCGCTGCGGTGGTCCTCCTGGACGACGACCACGGACAGGCCGTGGGCGGCCCAGGCGATCTCGACCTGCTCGCGGGTCGGGTTGGCCGGGTCGTAGCCCTTGAACATGAGGTTCTCGTCCGTGTACTCGTGGTTCGCCACGAGCAGCTGCTGGCGCTCGTAGTGGCCGCCGAGCGGGAGAAGGCTCAGGAAGTCGTTGTTGTAGCCGAACTGGCCGGCCTGGGCGGCGGCGGTCTGCCGGTCCGCGTGGAACGCCGGGGCGCCCTTGATGATCGGCTCGCCCCAGCGGATGACCACGTTCTGCTCGTAGCCCTCGGGGACCGTGACCTTGTCGTGGGTGTTCGGCGCGACCGCCTGGAAGCGCAGACCGCGGGCGGCCTCGCCGGGGCGCTGCGCTTCGGCCGTGGGGGTGGCGTCGGCGGTCTGCCCACCGCCGGCGCCGAGGGTGACGGCCGTACCGGCGGCCGTCGCGACCGTGACGACCGCGGCGGAGCGCAGCATCGAGCGGCGGGAGTAGGCGCGGGCTATGACGTCGCCGGCGTACTCGTTGTCGCTGGTGTTGGGCACCTCGTGGAAGCATGCGTCGCCGCAGCGGTAGCGGCAGGTGAGAGCGGAACGGCCGCTTCCATGCGGGTTGCCGAGGAGCGGCAGAAGCTTGCGCACGAGGTGTCCTCCGGTAAGTGCACGGCGCCGACAACGTGTCGGAACGAATCCAGCCGTGACGCTAAGCGCCGGTTGGGCCGATGCGGCGGCGCGGGGATGAACACCGGATGAACCCGGCACGGCGGTGCGGCAGTTCGCTCGACCCTTGGCTTGTGTGGACAGTCGGGCGCCACGAAAGGTGCCCCTGCCGAAGTTCCAGCCACGGGGCCGATAACCTTACGTGTCCACTCTGGGCAGGGATCATCCGCGCAGCACGGACAAATTGACGCACGCACTCATGCGAAAGGCCTGGCCCATGGGTATTCGGAGCTTGTTGCGCAAGGTGTTCGGACGGCCTGCGGAGGCGGTTCCGGAGACGTCGGAAGGCGCTTCTGCGACCCTTCCGAGCCAAGCAGAACGCACCCCCTTGGACGTGGCCGCCGAACTGGTGGCTGCGTCCTTCGACAACCCGACGGTGCCGCCGCAGTCCGCGGCGCGCGACCGGGAGCCGGGCACGCTGCTCACTGCCCCGGCCACGACCCCGGACCCGACGGTTCCGGAGGCCCGCCGCCCGTCGCCTCCGGCGGTCACGGAGCCTGCCGCCCCGGCCACGGCCGACGTCGCGGCGGCCCCCGCCGGGGCGCCGGCAGCAGCTGAAGCGACCACGGTCGAGGAAGCGCCGGCGAATGCCGAGCCGCAGGCGCCGGAAGGAGACGCCCAGGCGGAGGCCGAAGTCGCGGCAGCCGCCGAGCCGGAGGCCGAGGCCGAACCGGTCGCAGCCGAGGTCACCGCCGACGCCGTCACCGAGCCGAAGGCTGAGGCCGAACCGGTCGCAGCCGAGGTCACGGCCGAGCCCATCGCCGAGCCGAAGGCCGAGGCGGAACCCGTCGCGGCCGAGGTCACGGCCGAGCCCGTCGCCGAGCCGAAGGCTGAGGCCGAATCGGTCGCAGCCGAGGTCACCGCCGAGCCCGTCGCCGAGCCGAAGGCCGAGACCGAACCCATCGCAGCCGAGGCCGTCGCCGAGCCGAAGGCCGAGACCGAACCCATCGCGGCCGAGGCCGTCGCCGAGCCGAAGGCCGAGACCGAACCGGTCGCAGCCGAGGCCGTCACCGAGCCGAAGGCCGAGACCGAACCCATCGCGGCCGAGGCCGTCACCGAGCCGAAGGCCGAGACCGAACCCGTCGCAGCCGAGGCCGTCACCGAGCCGAAGGCCGAGACCGAACCCGTCGCGGCCGAGGCCGTCACCGAGCCGAAGGCCGAGACCGAACCCGTCGCGGCCGAAGCCGTCACCGAGCCGGAGGCCGACACGGCCACCGAGTCGGAGGTGGTGGACGTGGTCGGCGGTGAGGCGCAGGGGCCCGCCTTCGCGGCGGCGGACGTGCGGCGGCGGGCTCCCGGGGTGGCCGGGGCGTACAAGGCCGCCGGCCAGGTGCTGCGCGGCAAGGGCAAGGCCGGGGCGCGGGCCAAGGTGTACCTCGTACTGGACCGCTCCGGCTCGATGCGCGGGTTCTACAAGGACGGCAGCGCCCAGTACCTCGCCGACCACGCCCTCGCCCTGGCCGCGCACCTCGACGAGGACGCCACCGTGCACACGGTGTTCTTCTCCACCGAGGTCGACGGCACCGCCGAGCTGACCCTCGACAGCCACGACGAGGCCTGGGTCGAGGCCCGCCACGCCGAGCTCGGCCGGATGGGCCGCACCAGCTACCACGTGGCCGTCGAGGCGGTCGTCGAGCGCTACCAGAAGGACGGCGGCACGGGGCCTGCCCTCGTCGTCTTCCAGACGGACGGCGCGCCCGACAACCGCCAGCCCGCCCGGCAGGCGATCGCCGAAGCGGCCGTCCACGACATCCACTGGCAGTTCGTCGCCTTCGGTGACCACGACGCGAAGGCATTCGACTTCCTGCGCAAGCTGGACGCCGAGAACGCCGGCTTCTTCCACGCCGGCCCCGCCCCCACCGAGCTGACCTCGGCCGCCCTCCTCAAGGGCGTCCTGGAGCGGTTCTGACCGACAACGGGAAGGGCCCGGGATCCTTGGATCCCGGGCCCTTCCCGTTGTCATCCGACGCGTACGGTTACCGCGCCGCGTCCGGGTGGACCGCCTCGGCGATCGGCTTGGCGTCCGCCGGCTTGGTCTCGACCGGCTTGCGCAGGGCGATGTTCAGCTCGCGCAGACGGGACTCCTCCAGCACCGTCGGCGCGCCCATCATCAGGTCCTGGGCGTTGCCGTTCAGCGGGAAGGCGATCGTCTCGCGGATGTTCGGCTCGTCGGCCAGCAGCATCACGATGCGGTCCACGCCCGGGGCGATGCCACCGTGCGGCGGGGCGCCGAGGCGGAAGGCCTTCAGCATGCCCTTGAACTCTCGCTCGACCGTCTCGGCCTCGTAACCGGCGATCTCGAAGGCCTTCAGCATGACCTCGGGCTCGTGGTTGCGGATGGCGCCCGAGGACAGCTCGATGCCGTTGCAGACGATGTCGTACTGCCAGGCCAGGATGTCGAGCGGGTCCTTCTCCTCCAGGTCCTTCATGCCGCCCTGCGGCATGGAGAACGGGTTGTGGGAGAAGTCGATCCTGCCGGTCTCCTCGTCCTTCTCGTACATCGGGAAGTCGACGATCCAGCAGAAGCGGAAGACGTCCTCCTCGAACTGGCCGGCGCGCTTGGCGGCCTCGACCCGGACCGGGCCCATGATCTTGGAGACCTCGTCGAACTCGCCCGCGCCGAAGAACACCGCGTGCCCGGCCGCCAGGCCCAGACGCTCGGTGAGGACCTTGACGTTCTCCTCGGTGAGGAACTTGGCGATCGGGCCGGTCAGGGCGCCGTCCTCGCCCACACGGACCCAGGCCAGGCCCTTGGCGCCCAGCGAGATCGCGTACTCGCCGAGGCCGTCGAAGAACTTGCGCGGCTGCCCGGCGGTGTCCGGGACGGCCAGGGCGCGCACGTGCTTGCCGGCGAACGCCTTGAACTCGGAGCCCGCGAACACGTCGCTGATGTCGACGAGCTCCAGCTTGGAGCGCAGGTCGGGCTTGTCGTTTCCGTACTTCATCATCGACTCGCGGAACGGGATCCGCGGGAAGGGCGAGGTGACCGGGCGGCCCTTGCCGAACTCGGTGAAGATCTCGGTCATCAGGCGCTCGATCGGCTGGAAGACGTCCTCCTGCTCGACGAAGGACATCTCCACGTCGAGCTGGTAGAACTCGCCCGGCGAGCGGTCGGCGCGGGCGTCCTCGTCGCGGAAGCAGGGCGCGATCTGGAAGTACCGGTCGAAGCCGGAGATCATCAGCAGCTGCTTGAACTGCTGCGGCGCCTGCGGCAGGGCGTAGAACTTGCCCGGGTTCAGACGGGAGGGGACGACGAAGTCACGGGCGCCCTCGGGGGAGGTCGCCGTGAGGATCGGGGTCGCCATCTCGTTGAAGCCGAGCGCCACCATCTTGGAGCGGATCGAAGCGATGACGGCCGAGCGCAGCATGATGTTGCGGTGCATGCGCTCGCGGCGCAGGTCGAGGAAGCGGTACTCCAGGCGGCGCTCCTCGTTCACCCCGTCGTCGGTGTTGATGGTGAAGGGCAGCGGGCCGGCCGCGCCGAGCACCTCGACCTCGGAGACCTCGATCTCGATCTCGCCGGTGGGCAGCTCCGGGTTGACGTTCTCCGCGCCGCGCGAGACGACCTTGCCGTCGACGCGGAGGACGGTCTCCTTGGTGACGTGGCTCAGCGCCTCGTTCGCGGCGGTGCCGGGACGGGCCACGAGCTGCGTGATGCCGTAGTGGTCACGCAGATCGATGAAGAGGATGCCGCCCAGGTCTCGACGGTTGTGCAGCCAGCCGCTCAGCCGGACGTCGGAGCCGACGTCGGAGGCACGGAGCTCGCCGCACGTGTGGGACCTGTACCGATGCATCAGTCATCCAGTTCTTCGCGATACCAGGGTGGACTCAACCCTGCCAAGGTTACCGTCCGGGCGGGGCGCCGCGCGGGCACGCCCGGAGAGGGCCGCTGAACAGGCCGTCGGTGGGATGACCTGTAAAGATGACCGAGTGCGCACCGAGGACGTCCTGGCCGCCATCGCGACGGGTCTGTGGCGATGGGACAACGCCTCCGGGACGGTCACCCTCGACAGCGAGGCCGCCCGGCTGCTCGGGCTGCCCGCCGAACCCGCCGTCCTGCCGGAGGTCGCCGTACGGTCGCGGTTCCACCCGGTGGACTGGAACGAGATCAACGGCATCGTGAACCTCGCCGTCGCCGAAGGAACCCTCGCCGAGGCCCGGCTCCGGATCATGGACGAGGACGGGCGCGTGCTGCGCACCGTACGCAGCCGCTCCAAGCCGGTGGAGAACCGTACGGCCGACGGGTGGCTCGACTACGAGCTGATCGGCACCATCCAGGAGATCGCCGAGCCGCAGCCGGGCACCACCGCCGCGCACACCCCGATCACCGGCGACTGGCGGCGCTCCCGTGAGGCCTTCCTGCTGGACGCCGGACGGGCGCTGGCCGAGGCGCGGTCCACCGCCGAGGTGCTGAGGGTGGCGGCCTCGCTGTCCATGCCGGGCTTCAGCCCGGACGGGCTGGCGGTGTTCGGGGTGGCCGGGGAGCAGCTGTCCGTCATCGGGCACCACGGGCACAGTCCCGGCGACGAGGGGCCCTTCTCGGACATGCGGCTCGACACGGACTACCCGGCCGCCGAGGTCGTCCGTACCGGACGGGCGATCTACCTCCCCACATCCGAGGACTACAAACGGCGCTTTCCGGCCACCTGGCCGCTCGCCCAGCGCTTCGGCCGGGCCTCCTGGGCCTTCCTGCCGCTGATCGTGGCCGGGCGGACCATGGGCGCCTGGATGGCCGCCTTCAAGCACCCGGTGTCCTTCTCGCCCGATGAGCGGTCCGTCCTGACGACGGTGGCCCGGATGCTCGCCCAGGCCCTCCAGCGGGCCGGGGTGGCCGAATCCGAACGGGAACTCACCACCGGCCTGCAACGGTCGATGATGCCGCAGCTCGGGCCGGAGATCCCGGGCATGACGATCGCGGCCCGCTACGTCCCGACCGGGGGCGGGCTCCAGGTCGGCGGCGACTGGTACGACATGATCCCGCTGCCCTCGGGCCGCTTCGCGCTGGTCATCGGCGACGTCCAGGGGCACGACGTACGGGCCGCCGGGCTGATGGGCCAGCTGCGGATCGCCGTACGGGCCTACGCGTCCGAGGGCCACCGGCCGGACGCGGTGCTGTCGCGGGCCTCGCGCTTCCTGGCCGGGCTGTGCTCCTCCCAGGAGGAGGCCGACGCGGACGCGGGGCGGGGCTCGGCCGCGCGCCTGGCCGCGGGCTCGGGCACGGAGTCCGACTATCAGAGCCCCCGGTTCGCGACCTGCCTCTACGTGGAGTGCGATCCGGAGACCGGAACGCTGGAGGTGGCCCGCGCCGGCCACCCCGATCCGGCGATCCGGATGACGGACGGCACCGTGCTGATGCGGCCGACGGCGGGCGGGCTGCCGCTCGGGATCGTCCCCGACACCGACTACCCGACGACCCGGTTCACCCTGGAACCCGGCGAGACGATGATGCTGTGCACCGACGGGCTCATCGAGACCGGCGGGCACGACCTGGACACGGGCTGGGCGCGGCTGCGGGCGATCCTGGAGTCCGAGCCGGCGCCGCACGAGGCGGCCGTGGCCGCGGACGGCCACGAGGCCGTACATCGCGAGGCCGTACATCGCGAGAGCGGACCTCGCGGGAGCGGACCTCGCGGGAGCGGAGACCTGGAGCGGCTGGCCGACCTGCTGGTCCAAGCCGTCCACGGGCCGTCCTCGCACCACACCACCGGGCCGCTGGCCGACCGCCGCGAGGACGACATAGCCGTCGTGCTGCTGTGCCGCGAGGCCGATGACTGCGGCTGCGGCACCCCGCTGCCGCACCCGGCCCGGCTCGCCCGGCGCACGATGCTGACCGTGGCACAGGCGGAGCCGGAGCGGATCGCGGGCGCGCGCGGCCAGATACGCGAGCTGCTGCACGACTGGGCCGACGCGGAGCAGGTGGACTCGGCGGTGCTGATGGTCTCCGAGATGGTGACCAACGTCCTGACGCACACCGACGGCGACGCCCTGCTCGTCGCCGAGGCCGTGGGCGAGCTGGGCGTCCGGCGGCTGCGCGTGGAGGTGGCGGACGCCAGCGACGAGCTGCCGCACAAGCGCCAGCCCGGCGAGATGGCGTCGAGCGGGCGCGGCGTGCTGCTGATGGAGATGCTGGCCGACACCTGGGGCGTCGACCCGCGAGGCGAAGGCAAGTCGATCTGGTTCGAGCTGTACGAGCGGTCCAAACCGGACGAAGACGAAGACGAGAACGACGTCGACAACGACATCGAGGTCGGGGACACGGGTTCGGGCGCCTGACGGGGTCCGGGCTCGCGCCCGGCCCCGCGACAGCCCGAAAAGGTGGATGCGGCCATGCCGACCCCTCTCCTGCCCGAGCCCGTGCGCCGGCTGGCCGCCTGGTGCGCCGTCTTCCTGCTGGTCACCGGCGTGGCCGCTGTCGCGGTGTTGCTGTGCGTGATCTTCAAGACCGCCGTCACGCCCGTGCTGCTCGCCCTGCTCGGCACCGCCCTGCTCGCGCCGATGCACCGGCGGCTGATCCGGATGCGGGTGAACCGCTCCGCCGCCGCCGCGCTGACCTGCCTGGCCGTCGTGGCCGTCGTCGGCGGGGCCTCGTACGTGGTCGCCGCCGCGCTCGTCGAGACCGGCGACCAGATCATCAGCGCCCTGCGCCGGGCCGGCCAGGACCTCGCCGAGCACTTCGGGGCCGCCGGGGCCTCCCTGGACGACCTGGCCAAGAACGCCAAGGAGCTGCTGTCCAGGTTCGGCAGTACGGCCGCCTCCGGCGTCATCAGCGGGCTCAGCGTCGTCGGCGAGATGATCGCCACCGCGGTCCTGGCGCTCCTGCTGGTCTTCTTCTTCCTCCGCGACTCCCACCTCGCCGCCGGCGCCCTGCGCTCGATCGGACCGCGCGGGGCCGGTGACACGCTCGAGGCGATGGCCCGCCGCGCCTACCAGGCCGTCGAGGGCTTCATGCGCGGGACCACCTTCATCGCGCTCATCGACGCCGCCTTCATCACCGTCGGCCTGCTCGTCCTGCGGGTCCCCGGCGCCCTCGGGCTCGGCGCGCTGGTGTTCGTGACCGCCTACATCCCCTACCTCGGCGCGTTCCTCTCCGGCGCCGTGGCGGTCCTCGTCGCCTTCGCCGACCGGGGATGGGTGATCGGGCTGTGGGCGCTGGGCGTGGTGCTCGCCGTCCAGGT
Organism: Streptomyces sp. NPDC003042; assembly: GCF_053591315.1. Taxonomy (NCBI): domain Bacteria; kingdom Bacillati; phylum Actinomycetota; class Actinomycetes; order Kitasatosporales; family Streptomycetaceae; genus Streptomyces; species Streptomyces sp. NPDC003042. The sequence continues at coordinate 14,342 of NZ_JBSFTP010000029.1, read as the reverse complement.
GCTGGAGGGCAACGTGCTCCAGCCGGTGATCCAGAGCCGGACCGTCCAGATGCACCCGGCGGTGGTCATGCTGGCGATCACGGCCGGGGCGAGCGTCGCCGGGATCCTCGGCATGCTGCTCGCCGTACCCCTGACGGCGGCCGTCTTCGGGGTGGTCTCGGAGCTGCGGCTCCGCTACCCGGCCACGGTGTCCGGTCCTCTTGACACGTAACAGCGGGGCCGGGCGGACGATCTGACGCTCCGCCGGTTCCCGCATTACCATGTGGGCTGCCTCACCCGCTGAAACTTTGCCTCTCCGTTACCAGATGCTTATGATCATATTTCGAACAGTCCATCTGGGGAGATGACTGCTTTGCACGACACGGAGTCCCGTCACGCGTCCGACGCCGTCCGAGTGCCTGACCAGCACTCGGAGTTGGCGGACTTGGACGCCCACACCGCGGGCATCTGCGACTGCGCACCGCTGCGCGATGCCGTCAAGGATCCACGCGGGATCAAAACACTGACCGGGCGTGAGCGGCAGGTGCTCACACTGCTCGGCCACGGAATGCCCAACCGGCTCATCGCCCGGCGGCTGGGCATCGTCGAGCGGACCGCGAAGGCTCATGTGGCCAGCATCGTGGAGAAGCTCGGCGTCAGTTCCCGGCTCGAAGCCGCGCTGATGGCCCATCTGCACCACCCGCTCATCTGCACGGGCGACAGTGTCCCAAGGGACACGTCACCAAGGGCCAATACCCGTACCGCAGCGCCTGGTTGTTGACTGGAAGACGTCCGCCGGAACAAGAGGCGGGCGTTTCCCATGAGCTGGAGAGCGCAATGCAGAAGATCGAGAACGTCGACATCATGGAGCTCGTCGGTGGCTTCGAGGCCTACGCCGAGGCTGCCGAGCTGAACTTCGAGGCGTCGGCCGACGCCCCGGCGATCACCCCGACCCTCACCACCATCGCCTACACCAAGGTGAGCGTCGCGGGCACCGCCGCCTCCATCAAGTGGACCTGCTGATCCAGCAGTAGGGGCGGCCGGCAACGGCTGATCCGAGCGGTCCTGGGCGCGGGCAAGGCGCCCAGGACCGCCGCAGTCCCGTGCTCCGGGTCCGACCCGGGCCGGGCACCCCCCATTCTTTCCTGCCCTTCCTCTTCCGTGACTCCCGGAGGTCCGGCGATGAGCCGCAGTGTCTCTGTTCTCCTGCCCATCGTTCCGACCCGCGCGGAGCAGGCGGCGCCCTTCGCCGCGTTCGTGCAGTGGCGCGGAGCGCGGGCACTGTGGCAGGGGCAGGTACTCCTCAACGAACAGCACCAGATCCTCGCGCAGTTGAGCGGAACGGGCCTGCGCGTCCCGTTCGGGATCGGTGTCTCGCTGATGCCGCTGCGCCATCCCGTCCAGGCCGCCATCGAGGCCCGTACCCTCGCCGCGGCGTCCGGCCACCCGGTCACCGCCGGATTCGGGCCCGGTGCACGTGCCTTCCAGGAAATGGTGCTCGGCGAGCCCTACAAGAGCCCGCTGACGGCCTGCCGCGAATACCTGAACATCGTCCGCGGACTGCTCGACGGCGACGAGGTCGACCAACGCGGCACCTACTTCTCCTACACCGGATCCATCCCACGCTCGCCCGCACCTCCCGTCGAAGTGGGACTCGGGGTGCTGCGCCCGGGCATGGCCCGGATCGCCGGGGAGAGCGCCGACGTGGCGATCACCTGGCTCACCCCGCCGTCGTACGTGCGCGACGTCATCGTCCCCGCGCTGCGCGAAGGAGCCGAAGCCGCGGGCCGGCCCGTGCCGCGCGTCGTGTCCATCGTCCCCATGGCCGCCGCGGCCGACGGCAGGGACACCCCGGCCGTCCTCGGAACCGGTAGCTCCGGCCACTTCTCCGCGCCGCACTACCGGGACATGCTGACCCACGCCGGCGTCCAGGTCGACGGCGAGGACCCGACGGCCACCGCCAAGAGCCTGCTCGCCGCAGGGGGAGCCCTCACCGGCGATCCCGCGGAACTGGCCGCGGGCATCGCCGCGTACCACGCGGCGGGTGCCGACGAGGTGGTCCTCAACAACGCCGGAGTCGGGATGCTGGAGGGACCGCGGGCCGTACTGCGCGACCTGGAAGCCCTGTTCAACGGGAACGGCTGGTAGCCGCCGTGGTCGACCGAACCGAGCCGACCGGGGACGCGGGTCCCGCCGCACGCGCCGAGCCCGCAGGGCTCGGATTCACCCGGCTCCTCTTCATCGCCACCGGCTCCGTCTCCGCCGCCGAACTGCCCTCCTGGATCATCTGGCTGCGCTCCACCCACCCCACTCTGGAGATCCAGACCGTCCTCACCCGCAGCGCCCAGCGCTTCGTCACGCGCGAGGCCCTCAACCTGCTCACCAGCCGCCGCACCCTGGTGGATGCCTGGCCGGAGGAGCCCGTGCTGCGCGCCCCGCACGTCGACCTGACCGCCTGGGCCGAGGCCGTCCTCGTCTACCCCGCGACGTTCTCGTACACCGCCCGCCTCGCGCTCGGCCTCGCCGACAGCCCCTCGCTGCTCACCGCGCAGTGCACGGCGGCGCCCGTCGCCGTCGCCCCCGCGCTGCCACCCGGCGGCGCCCAGAGCCACGCCTACCGCCGCCACGCGGAGGCCCTCGCGGAGCGCCCCAACTGCGTCGTCGTGCCGCCGGTGCCCGCGCTCAGCCTGACCACCGGGCGCACCGACAGCTGGGCCGCGGCCCCGCTGCCCGACGTACTCGGCAGCCTGGCCGCGCTGCACCGCGGGCTCACCGCGGAGCCGACGCCATGAGCGCTGTCGTGATCGACACCTATGCGACCGGCCTGCTCGCCACGACCGTCACCGCCCTGCCCGACGGCGGCCACCGCTGGCTGCGCCGGCCCGGCACGGGGGCTCCGGAGGCATTCGCACCGCTCACCGCCCGCCTGCGCGAGCTCGTCGAGGAGACTTCCCCCGGCCCGGGTGCCCGCCTGCTGACCGGGGATCCCGCGCCGGACGGCGCCCGGACGTACGCCGCCCCCGGCCCGTACTCCTCGGCCCACTGGCTCATCACCGGCGGTGGACCGCACGCCGTCCCCGGCGGTCCTCGCGCGCTCGCCGGCACCCTCCGGGAGGTCGGCGCGCTGCTCGCCGCACTGCACGGCCGGCCCGTCCCCGAGGAGGCCCGGCGGCCCGCACGCGCGGTCGTCCGGCTCCACGCCTGGCTGTCGGGCCGTACGACCGCCGGCGGCGCCACCGCCGCGGACCTGCTGGGCGAGGCGGCCGTGGCCCCCCTGCGCGGCTGGGCGGCGGAAGCCGCCGGCCCCGCGGACGGCCACGTCCTGTCGCACGGCGCGCCGGGCCTCGGCTCGCTCGTCCCCGCCGCGGACACGGCCGCCCCTGCGGTGCTGCTGACCGGCGAGGACCTGTGCGCCGCCCCGCCCCATGTCGATCTGGGCTGGCTGGCCGGCGAGCTCGTCGAGTTCCGCTGGCTGCTGGGCACCACCGCCGACCCGCGGGCCTGGCAGCAGCTGCTGGACGCCCTCTTCGACGGCTACGGCGACGCCGCCGCCGCGCGCGACGGCCGCCTGCGCGGCGCCGCCCTGCGCGTCGCGCTGCACGCCCACGACACGGCCGCGTACGTTCCGGACTCGACCGGCCAGGCCCGCCTGTACGGCGTGCTCGCCTCCACGCTCACCGAGGAGGCGGCCGCATGACCGGCGGCACGGGCATCCGCGGGCTGACCCTCGGCAACGGGCTGCGCGTACTGATCGACACCACGGCGGCGGGCGGCCTCACGGCGGTCGCGGTGCACTACGGCGTCGGCTTCCGCTCGGAGCCCCCGGGCCGCGGCGGCCTCGCGCACCTGCTGGAACACATGATGTTCGAGGGCAGCGAACACTTCCCCGACCGCGCCTACTTCGCCGACCTCCTGGCCAGTGGCCTGTCCGCCGAGGGCACCACCCACCAGGACTACACGGACTACGTCCATGTCGTTCCCACCGCGGCACTGGAACGCGCACTGGCCTCCGAGGCCGACCGGATGCGCGCCCCCCGCTTCACCGCGGCCTCCCTCGCCGAGCAACTCACCGGTATCGAGGCCGAGGTCAAGGCCGCCGTGTACGACGCACCGCTCGGCGGCCTGCCCTGGCCGCTGCTGCCCGCACTGCTGTACGACCGCTGGGCCAACAGCCACGACGGCTACGGCGACCTGCCCGACCTCGCCCGCCTGACCCCCGAGGACTGCGCCGGCTTCTTCCGCGAGCACTACGCCCCGGGCAACGCCGTACTCACGGTGAGCGGCGCGGACGACCCCGAACAGGTCGCCGCCCTCGTCACCCGGCACTTCGCCGCGGTGCCGGCCGGGCCCGCCGGGCTCGCCCGGCCCGCCCGGCCCTCCCGGCCCTCCCGGCCCTCCCGGCCCTCCCGGCCCTCCCGGCCCTCCCGGCCCGACGCCACGCACCGCCCGGTCCTGGCCGAACCCCCGCTCACCGCGGACCGGGTGAGCATGCGGACCGTGCCCGGCGGGGGCGCCGTCTGCCTCGGCTACCGGCTGCCCGACCCCGCGGCCGACCTCGACGGCTACCTCGCCCGGCTCGTGGTCGCCCGGCTCCTGACCGTGCCACCGGTCGACGCGGGCTGCGGATTCTTCGCACCGCTGGACGCGCTCGACCCCGACACCCTCGTCATCACCCTGCCCGCCGCCGACGAGGACGGGGTACGGGCAGCGCTGCACCGGATCGACGACGCGCTGCGCGCCCTCGCCGACGTCGCCGACGCCGAGGTCCGACAAGCGGCCCGCGGGCTCGCCGACGACCACCTGCGCGCCCATCACGGGCCGGGCCCCCGGGCCCGCGCGCTCGGCCGGCTGGAGATCCTCTTCGGCGAGCCCGCCCTCCTCGACGAGCTGCCCGCCCGCCTGCGGGCCCTCGCCGCGGGACGGGTCCGCGCGGCTGCCGGCGCGCTGGCCGACGATCACCGGGCGGTGCTGGCTCTGCTCCCGGGCGGCGAACCGGTCCCGTTCCGCGGCCTGGGAGCGGCCGTCCGCGCCTCCGCGCCGGTGCCCGCGCCCGCTTCCCCCGTCTCCCCCGGCACCCCGGTCCCCGCCCCGGTCCCGGCCCTGCGGTTGACCACCCCGACGGCCCCGCCCGCGCTGCGGCTGCCCGCCTTCACCGAGACCGGACCCGGCCCCGCGGCGGGCCGCCCGGCCGAGCCCGCCGTGGCCGCCGTACGCGACACCCGCGCGCCCCTCGTCGAACTCCGCCTGCGGCTGCCCGCGCCCCGCGCGGCCGCGCCCGCCGATCGCGAACGGCTCGCCCTGGTCCTCGCCGACCGCTGGACGGCCCGGTTCCCCGTACGCGGGTCCGTGTCCGCGACCGTGGAGGGCGACGCCGTCCTGCTCGACGCCTGGCTGCCCGGACCCGCCCCCGACCCGGTGCTGTTCGCCGGCCTGCTCGGCGCCCCGCCCACGGCCGCCGAACTCTCCGCCGTGGAACCGCGGGCCCGCGCCCGCATGGGAGCCCGGGTGAGCAGCCCCGCCTGGCTCGCCGAACAGGCCCTGCGACAGCGCCTGCCGGCCCACGGCCGACCCGACCCGGGCACCGCCCCCGCGGCCCTCACGACCCAGCCGTACGCGGGCGGCGTCGAGCTCACCGCCGTCGGCGACCTGGATCCCGAGGTCTGGGTCGCGGCGGCGACCGCCGCCCTGCGCCCGCTCACGTCGGCCCTCGACGCACCGCCCGGCGCGCACGGGTCGCTCCCCGCCGTCAGCGAGGGCCTCGCGCTGCTGAGCCTGCCCCCGGCCCTTCCCGCGACCGCCGCCCACCTGCTGTGGGCCACCCCCGAGCCGCCACTGACCGTGCCGTTCGCCGCCCGCTGGCTGGCGGTGGCCGTGCTCGGCGGCGGCCAGCCCGGGGCCCGGCTCGCCGCGCTGCGCACGCCACACGCCCCGTACGGCTTCTCCTCGTACGCGGGCCGCTTCGGCGACCACGCGGGCACCCGGGCGCTCGTCCAGGTCCACGCCCAGCTGCCGCCCGCCGACGCCGTCGAGGCCGCCGACCTGGTCCGTGACGAGCTGCGGCGCGCCGGCGCCGAGCCGCCCACCGGCGCCGAGGTGGACGCCGCCCGGCGGTACTGCGCGGGCCAGTTCGCCCTCATGCCGCAGACCCAGGGCTCGCTGGCCGACCAGCTGAGCGCCTGGCTCGCCACCGGGCGCCGGACCGCCGAGCTCGTCGGCTTCCCCGAGGCCCTGTACGGGGTGCCGGCCGCCGAGGTGGCCCGTGACTGCGCCCACCTGTTCGCCCAGCCCGCCTATGCCGGCGTGCTCGCCACACCGGCGGCCGACCCGGCCGAGGAGACGCCGTGACCCGCACCACCACCGCCCCCCGCACCGAACTGCGGTTCCAGCCCGTCGACCTCGACACCGCGCCCGAGGTCGACGCCCTGCTGCGGCGCATCGGCACCGGCCCCTTCGACCGCGCGGACCTCACCGCGCTGCCCGGCCGCAACGACACCTGGGCCGGCCGCACGACCGGCGGCGCCCACGTCTTCGTCAAGCGCCTGACCGGTCCCAAGGAGGACGTACGGGCCCGGATGGACCGCGCGCTCGGCTACGAACGGATGATGGCGGACGCCCCGGCCGGCGTCCTGCGCGGACCCGCGCTGCTGGGCAGCGACCCGGACGCCGCGCTGCTCGCCTTCGACTACCTCCAGGACGCCCGCAGCGGCGCTGAACTGATGGCCGACCAGGACTTCGCGCCCGAGCTCGCACACCGCGCCGGCACCGCCCTCGGGCGACTGCACGCCTGCCCCATCGGACAGCGGGACCGGCTGGAGCGGAGCGCCCCCGCCCTGCCCTCGCCGGGACTGCTGGAGGCGCTGCCCGCCGCCGCGTTCGAGGAGCTCAGCGGGGCGGAGCTGGAGACCTGGCGCCTGCTGCAGAACGACACGCCGCTGATCGGGGCGGTGCACCGGCTGCTGGCCGACGAACGGGCGGCGCCGCGCGTGCCCGCCCACTGCGATCTGCGGATGGACCAGTTCCTGATCACCTGCCACCCCGGGCCGGACACGCGGCTGCACGTGGCCGACTGGGAGGAGTTCCGCCTCGCCGACCCGGCCCGCGACGTGGGCGGCTTCGCCGGCGAATGGCTGCACCGCGCCGTGCACGACATCGTCACCTCCCGCGGCGACGCCGACACCGCCGCCTTCGCCGGGCTGTCCATGACGCGCGAGAACGTGCTCGCCCGCGGCGCCGAGAAACTCACGCGGCTGCGCCCGGTCGTCCAGGAGTTCTGGCGCGGCTACCGCGACGCGCGGCCCGATGCCGATCCGGGCCTGGCCGAGCGCGCCACCGCCTTCGCGGGCTGGCACCTGCTGGACCGGCTGCTCGCCGGGGCCACCCGCTCCAACCGCCTGCTCGGCATCGAGCGGGCCGCTGCCGGCATCGGCCGCACGGCCCTGCTCGACCCCGCCCGCTTCACCCACGTCATCGGACTCGGAGACGCCTCGTGACCACAGCCGCAGCCCCGACCGAGCCGGTCACCCCGGTCACCCCCGCACCGGGCACCCCCGAACCGGCGTCGGCCTCCCTCCTGGCCCCCGCCCTCGCTGACGCCCTGGCGCGGATCCAGCTCTCCGCCGACGGCCGCACCGCCACCGTCGGGCCCCGCACCATCGAGGGCGAATCCGCCCGCGAGCTCCAGCAGCGGCTGGGGGCGGCACTGTACGAGGTGTTCCACACGGGCCGCGCCGAGGCCGACACCCGCCGCCGGAGCCTGACCCCGCGCGACCCCGGCTTCGAGCGTGAGCTGGCGGCGGCGCTGCCCCACCGCGAGATCCAGCGCACCGGTGTCCTGCTCCGGGCCCCGCGGGAGCCGGGCAGCGGTGAGGCGCTCGTGTCCTGGGACGGCGTACGCGTCCGGGTGCCCGTGGACCGGCTGACCGCCGACGGCCCGCTCGTCGTCGGCACCGAGGTACGCGCCCCCGTCTCCCCGGCCCGCCCCGCGCTCTCGCCCGGGTTCTTCTACGCCATGGGCTCCCGCGAGCCGCGCTTCGACGACGAACTGCTCCGGGTCTACGTCCACATCACCGAACCGGGACGTGCCCCGCGGATCTGGGGCACCGTACTGGAGCACCTGGAGGCGGCGGGAGCCGGCTACCACGCCAAGGTGCTGTCGGGTCCCGCCGACTACCCGCGCCGCGACGCCCTCGTCGTCTACCTGGGCAACGAGTCCCGGGGCGCCTGCCACACGGTCGCCGACGCCGTCCGCGCCCTGCCCGGCATCGGCCCCGACACCTCGGTCTTCGCCCACCGGCTCGGGCCCGGCACGGCGGTGGCCTGGGAGCCGGACGACCCCCGGCCCGGCGCGGGCGGGCTGAGCTTCGGCCAGCACCGCGCCGCGGCGCTGGCCGAGGCGGCCGTACGGACCACAGCCGGCTCCGAGAGCGCGCACGAGGCGTTCAGCAGCGCGGGCATCGTCCCGGGCGCCCCCTACCGGAACCTGGCCTCACCGGACCTCCCCGCCCGCTGAGCGGGCCGGCCCCGTAGGCCCCCCATCCCCCCACCCCCAGGCGGAAGGCATCACCATGCACCACCCACCCGAAGGCGACGCGGTCCCGGCGGCCGTGGAAGTGCGTCGGCTCCGCAAGGAATTCGACGGCAAGGTCGCCGTCGACGGAGTCGACCTCACCGTCCCCCGGGGCAGCTTCTACGGCCTGGTCGGCCCCAACGGCGCCGGCAAGACCACCAGCCTGTCGATGATCACCGGCCTGCTCCGGCCCGACGCGGGCACCGTGAACGTCGCCGGGTACGACGTCTGGCAGGACCCGTACGAGGCCAAGCACCGCATCGGCATCCTGCCCGACGGCCTGCGCCTGTTCGAGCGGCTGTCGGGACGCGAACTGCTGCGCTACACCGGACGGCTGCGGGAGCTGCCGGCCGCCGACACCGAGGCGCGCGCCGAGGAGCTGCTCGACGTGCTCGGGCTCACCGAGGCCGGCGACAAGCTGGTCGTCGACTACTCCACCGGCATGCGCAAGAAGATCGGTCTGGCGGCCGCGCTGCTGCACAACCCGCCGGTCCTCTTCCTCGACGAACCCTTCGAGAGCGTCGATCCGGTGTCGGCCGAGACGATCCGCGAGGTGCTGCGCCAGTACACCGCGACCGGCTCGACGGTGATCTTCTCCAGCCATGTCATGGAGCTCGTGGCCGCCCTGTGCACCCACGTCGCCATCCTGGCCAAAGGGCGCGTGGTCGCCGACGGCACGCTCGACGAGGTACGGGCCGGCCGGAGCCTGAACGAGCGCTTCATGGAACTGGTCGGCGCCCCGGCCGCGAAGGCGAAGGGGGGGAGCCTCGCATGGTTGGGGTCTTCGTCGGGCTGAAACTCGCCCTTCTGCGCAGCAGTCTGCGCCGCAGTACCGCCCGCACCGTGGGCTTCGTGGCCGGCGCGGGCATCGGTGTGGCCGGGGCCTGCTACGCGGCGGTGGGCCTGGCCCTGGCCCAAGGCGAGCCCGACGCGCCCGACTTCGCGGTCCTGGCCTTCGCCGGGCTGGCGGTCGCCTGGCTGGCGCTGCCGCTGTCCTTCGGCGCGGGCGGCGACGAGAGCGCCGATCCGACGCGGCTCGCCGTACTGCCCGTCCGGCCGCGTCGGCTGATCGCCGGGGCCACCGCCTCCGCGCTCATCGGCCCGGGGCCGCTCTGCACCCTCATCCTCATCACCGGAGCGGTCGTCGGCGCCGCCGAGGGCGCGTTCGCCGGCCTCCCCGCCGCGGTCGTCACCGTCCTCGCCGTACCGCTCACCCTGCTGCTGTGCGTGGTCGCCTCCCGGGCCGTACTGGCCTCCTTCGCACGGGCGCTGACCGGCCGGCGCGGCAAGGACGCCGCCGCCCTCGGCGGAGTGCTCACCGCGGTCGGCGGCTACTCCGCGTACCTGCTGCTGACCACCGCCGGCTCGGGGCCGGACCTGCCTCCCATCGTCGTACGGGTCCTGCGCTGGACCCCGCCGGGCTGGCCGGCCGACGCCGTCCGGGCCGCCGCCGACGGCAGGACCGGCACCGCCCTGCTCGAACTGGCCGGGACCGCCGCCCTGATCGCCCTGCTGATGGTGTGGTGGCACGCCTCCCTGGCCCGGCTGATGACCACGACGGACGCCTCCACGGCCCAGGCCGTCAAGGTCCGGGCCGGCCGGACGACGGGACCGCGGGCCCGCCTGCTCACCTCCAGCCGCACCCTGCTCGTCGCCCACCACCAGTTCAGTGCCTTCGCACGGGCTCCGCGGCACCGGATGACGATGATCGCGGCGCTGGCGTACGCGCTGCTGTTCCCCGTCGTGATGGTGCCGATCGGCGCGAGGACCCCGTACGTCACCGTCGGCGGCGCCTGGGTCTTCGGACTGACCGTCCCCGGTCTGCTGTTCGCCCTCGACGGCTCCGCGATCTGGAGCAACGTCGCCACGCTGCGCACCGTGGCGCAGGCCCGCGCCGAACTCGCCGGCCGGCTGCTCCCCCAGCTGGCGGTCATCGTGCCCTGGATCACCGCCGTCGGCGGTGGTGTCGCCCTCGCGACCGGGCGCACCGACCAGCTCGCCGCCGCGCTCGGAGTCAGCTTCGCGCTGCTCGGGGTGACCTCGGCGGCGGGCATGGTCATCAGCGTGTTCCACCCCTACCCGTACCCCGAGGACCCGTGGAGCGTGAGTGCGCCCGGCCAGAGCGGCGGCTACCACCTGGCGAACTTCCTCAGCTCCGTCCTCGGCGTGGTGGCGATCGCCCCGGTGATCGCGGGCGCGATCGCCCTGAACGGCTCCGCGTCCTCGTGGCTGCTGCTGCCGCTGGGTACGGCGTACGGCCTGCTGGTCGCCCTGGCCACCCTGCGGACCATGGGCCGGCGGCTGTTCGACAGGGCGCCCGAGATCCTCACCACCCTGCGGATGTCCTGACCCACCGACCGGACGAAGGAACCCACGATGATGAAGGACTCGGCGACCCGCTCCCTGCTGGGGCACGCCCGCCCGCACCGCAAAGCCCTGATCGCGGGCGCGGCACTGAGCGCGCTCGGCGGGGTCGCCGGCCTCGCCCAGCCGCTGGTGGCCAAGTCGTTCGTCGAGGCGCTGGCCGTCGACGAGCCGGTCTTCCGCCAGGTACTGCTCCTCGCCTTGCTGATCATGGGCGGGGCGCTGACCAGCGCGTTCGGCATGTACGTCGTCGAACGGGCGGCCGAGAGCGTGGTCCTGGGCGCCCGCGGGCGGCTGATCTCACGGCTGCCCCGGCTGCGGGTCGCGGACCTGGACCGGCACCCACCCGGCGATCTCATCTCCCGGGTGACGGCCGACACCACTCTGCTGCGCGAGGCGGCGACCAACAACCTCGTCGACACGCTCATCGGCTCCGTCACGCTGCTCGGCATGCTGGTCCTGATGGCCTGGCTGGACGTCGTGCTCTTCCTGGCCGTACTCGGCGTCGTCCTGGCCACCGGCGTGTGCACCGCGCTGGTCATGCCCCGCATCGGCCGGGCGAGCAAGGAGGCCCAGGAGGCCCTCGGCGAGCTGGGTTCGGGCCTGGAGCGGCTTCTCGGAGCGATCCGCACGGTCAAGGCGAGCGGCGCCGAGCAGCGGGAGAGCGCCGCCCTGGAGGTTTCGGCGCACGGTGCCTGGCGGGCGGGCATACGGGCGGCCCGCTGGGGCGCGGTGGCCGGCACCTCCAGCGGGCTGATGGTGCAGCTGGCGTTCCTGACCGTGCTGGGCCTGGGCGGGGCACGGGTCGCGAACGGTTCGATGAGCGTCGCCTCGCTGATCGGCTTCCTGCTGTACCTGTTCTACCTGGTGGGGCCGGTCGCGCAGCTGGCGAGCGGGATCAGCGGCCTCCAGGTGGGTACCGCCGCCGTCCGGCGCGTCCACGAGGTGCTGGAACTCGCCCCCGAGGACGGGGAGGAGCCGAGCGGCTCCGGTGACGCGGCCGGCCACCGGGCGGCACCGGCTGCCCCGGCCGCGGGCGGCGGGAGCAGCGGGGGCACCGGGGGCGCCGGGGGCGCCGGGGGCGCCGAGATCGTCTTCCGGGACGTCGTCTTCCGCTACCGCGAGGACGGCCGGCCCGTCCTGGACGGGGCCGGCTTCGAGATCAGCCCCGGCGGCCTGACCGCCGTCGTCGGACCCTCCGGCACCGGCAAGAGCACCCTGTTCGCCCTGCTGGAACGCTTCTACGACATCGACAGCGGCAGCATCACCGTCGACGGGCGCGACCTGCGCGACTGGAATCCGGCCGAGCTGCGCCGGACCATCGGCTACGTCGAGCAGGACGCCCCCGTGCTGGCGGGCAGCCTGCGCGACAACCTGACGCTCGCCGCCCCCGGCGCGAGCCTGGACGAACTCCACCGCGTCCTGGAGCGGGTACGGCTCACCGCGCTGGTCGACAGCCTGCCGCAGGGCCTCGACACGGAGGTCGGCCACCGCGGCGCGGCCCTGTCCGGCGGCCAGCGCCAGCGCATCGCCATCGCCCGCGCGCTGCTGCGACGGCCCCGGCTCCTGCTGCTCGACGAGGCCACCTCGCAGCTCGACGCGCTCAACGAGAGCGATCTGCGCGAGGCCATCGCGGAGATCGCACGCACCACCACCGTCCTGGTGATCGCCCACCGCCTGTCCACGGTGACCGGCGCCCGGCGCATCCTCGTCCTGGAGGACGGCCGGGTGCGGGCCGCCGGCACGCACGCCGAACTCCTGCGGGAGGGCGGGCTGTACGCGCGGCTGGCCGCGACCCAGACGCTCGGCACCACCGAGGCGCGGACGGTGCCGGCCACCGACTGACCGGCGCCGCAGGCGCCGGCGATGGCGCGGGCCCACCGCCCGGACGTGGCCGTTCTCGACATCGGCCAACCGGGGCCGGACGGAGTCGAAGTGGCCGCGGCCCTACGGGAAGGACTGCCGGACTGCCGCACCGTGATCATCACGGAGAGCGGCCGGTCGGGGCGGCTGAAACAGGCGCTATGGGTGGGGGCACGGGCCGTCGCGTCGAAGTCCGCGTCGGCGGAGCACCTGGTGGCGGCGATCCGCATCGCGCATTCCGGCGGGCGGTACGCGCATCCGGACCTGGTCGCGGAAGCCGTCAACTCCGAGGGCGCGACCTGACGCCGGGCCTGCGCGGCCCCCTCCCCGGCGCCGGAGCACCGGCTGACCGGGGGGAGACGGAATCGCCGCGCAGTTCTGCGGCGCGGTCAGACGCTCCCGGCCGGGATGGTCCCCAGCCGGCCCGCCTGGAAGTCGTCGAAGGCCTGCTGGAGCTCGTGCCGGCTGTTCATCACGAACGGGCCGTAGTGCGCCATCGGCTCCCGGATCGGGCGCCCGCCGAGCAGGACGACCTCCAGGTCCGGGGTGTTCGAGTCCTGCGACTCGTCCGCCCGCACCGTGAGCGATCCGCCCTCGCCGAAGACGGCCGTCTGCCCGGTGTGGACCGGCCTGCGGTCCTCGCCGACCGACCCGCGCCCGGCCAGGACGTACGCGAGGGCGTTGAAGTCCTCGCGCCAGGGCAGGGTGATCCGCGCGCCCGGCGTGATGGTCGCGTGGATCATCGTGATGGGCGTGTGCGTGATGCCCGGGCCCTGGTGTCCGTCGATCTCCCCGGCGATCACGCGGAGCAGCGCACCGCCGTCCGGGGTGGACAGCAGCTGCACCTGGCCGCCGCCGATGTCCTGGTAGCGCGGCGGCATCATCTTGTCGGAGGCCGGGAGGTTCACCCACAGCTGCAGGCCGTGGAACAGCCCGCCGCTGACGACGAGGGACTCCGGCGGGGCCTCGATGTGCAGGAGGCCCGACCCGGCGGTCATCCACTGGGTGTCGCCGCCGTTGATGACTCCGCCGCCGCCGTTGCTGTCCTGGTGGACGAAGGTTCCGTCGATCAGGTACGTGACGGTCTCGAAGCCGCGGTGCGGGTGCCAGGGGGTCCCCTTCGGCTCGCCGGGCGCGTACTCCACCTCGCCCATCTGGTCCATCATGATGAACGGGTCGAGGTACTCGTAGTTGATCCCGGCGAAAGCGCGGCGCACCGGGAACCCCTCGCCCTCGAATCCACCCGGGGCCGTGGACACGGCCAGCACCTTGCGGGCGGCGGCCGTCCGCGGCTCGGCCACACGCGGAAGGGTCAACGGGTTCTCAACAGTCACTGCGGGCATGGTCAGGACCTCCTTCTGCGTCGAGTTTAGTTGAAACTCGAACTTTCTGCCACACCCGGCAGAACAGCGGCCCCCGTCGACTCATTCCCGCAGCGGCGTCCTGCCCCGAGCGGGTCCCGGTGGCCGGGAGGAGACGCGGCGAAGCGGGCCGGGGAATCCCCGGCCCAAGAACCGCGTGCACCTTGATCTGGCCACCACCTCGACTGCCCATCAAGCGGAGTTGGTCG